>NZ_JACJSE010000005.1:0-300000 GCF_014698045.1 Aulosira sp. FACHB-615 | reverse complement strand
TATTGGTTCAACAATGTACCTGCATAAAGCTTGGTCAAGATCCAGAATTTTGGTATGGCGATTCTTACAAGACTTGTTGGGTTACGATTTTTACATAGACAGGATCTATCGGGTGACAGTAGTTGGGGCAGTCGCCTTTTTATCTAGGATATCGGCTTGGAGCGATCGCTATCTTGTTGATGGCTTAGTAAACTTTGTGGGTATTTTCACCATTTTTGGTGGGCAAAGTTTAAGGTACAGCATTTCTGGCCAATCTCAAGGCTATATGTTCACCATCCTGGTTGTGATCAGCATTTTGGGTTTCTTCATCAGTTGGTCATTAGGACTGCTGAACAACTTGCATTTTTAACAGTGCTGAGTGCTGAGTGCTGAGTAAACAATACTAATCCCTACTCCCTACTCCCTACTCCCTACTCCCAATTCCCTACTCCCCATTCCCTAATTCTCTCGAAACTATGCTGAGTGCATTAATTGTGCTGCCATTGTTAGGCGCAATCATCATTGGTTTTTGGCCTGCTGTTCTGGATGGCAAACTTGCCCGTGTTATGGCGTTTGTCTGTGCTGGTACTACCTTTTTGTGGTCAGTTTTTCTCGCCATTCAATTCAACCCAGGAGAAATTAGTCAACAGTTTAGTGAGTTTATTCCTTGGGTAGATGCCATCGGGTTAAGTTACAACCTTGGAATTGATGGTTTATCTTTGCCGCTACTGGTGTTAAATGGACTGTTGACTTGTATTGCTATCTCTAGCAGCGATAGTTCCCAGCAACGTCCCCGACTGTATTACTCGCTCATATTACTGTTAAGCACAGGGGTAACAGGTGCTTTTTTGGCACAGGATTTACTGTTATTCTTCCTATTTTATGAACTGGAACTGATTCCCCTGTATCTGCTAATTGCTATTTGGGGTGGTGCGAAAAGAGGTTACGCCGCCACCAAGTTTTTAATTTACACAGCCATATCTGGGATTTTGATTTTGGCAAGTTTCCTGGGTATGGTTTGGCTGAGTGGTGGTTCCAATTTTGCCTTAGCTAACTTGAATGCAGCATCTTTACCACTAGCCACACAAATCTTATTGCTAGTAGGGCTTTTGGTCGGTTTTGGGATTAAGATACCACTGGTTCCCTTCCACACTTGGTTGCCTGATGCCCACGTTGAAGCCTCTACACCCATTTCTGTATTGTTAGCTGGAGTGCTGTTGAAATTGGGGACTTACGGCTTACTGCGGTTTGGGATGAACTTGTTACCCGATGCTTGGAGTTATGTCGCGCCTTGGTTAGCAACTTGGGCAGTCGTAAGTGTGCTTTATGGTGCATCTTGCGCGATCGCCCAAACGGACATGAAAAAAATGGTAGCCTATAGTTCAATTGGACACATGGGTTATGTATTGTTAGCGGCGGCGGCTTCTACACCTCTGAGTGTCTTGGGTGCTGTGATGCAAATGATTAGCCACGGTTTGATTTCTGCCCTGCTGTTTTTGTTGGTTGGCGTAATATACAAAAAAGCAGGTAGCCGTGATTTAGACGTGATTCGCGGCTTATTAAATCCTGAACGCGGAATGCCGGTGATTGGTAGTTTGATGGTTTTGGGAGTGATGGCCAGTGCAGGTATCCCTGGGATGGTCGGATTTATTTCAGAATTTGTGATTTTCCGGGGCAGTTTTACTGTTTTCCCAGTGCAAACCTTAATATCGATGCTGGGAACTGGTTTGACGGCGGTTTACTTCTTAATTCTGATGAACAAGGCATTCTTTGGACGCTTGTCTGCACAGGTAGATAATTTACCACGAGTTTACTGGAGCGATCGCCTGCCATCTGTCGTGTTAGCTGTAATCATTGTGATTTTTGGTATTCAACCTGCTTGGTTATCTCGCTGGAGTGAACCCACAATTACCGCCATGATGAATGTAGATCAGGTAGTGGCAACAGTCTCGGTAGAAAAATTAAAGTAAAAAGTAAAAAAGCAAAAAGTAAATTTTTTTTACTTTTGCCTTTTTATTGACTCATTCCCAATTTGGAGAACTGGCAATGGTAACTATTAAAAATAAACCCGGCTCACATCCTTTAGCTGAGTATGTAGAAAGATTACAAACAGGTGGGGCATTATTGCCTGACAGCAAAGAAAATGTATTAGAAGTAGTTGGCATCCTCAAAAGTTATGGTGTGGTTTTAGATGCCTACTCTAACAATCTTATCTACATTGCTGACCATCAATTTTTAGTATTTTTCCCCTTTTTTAAATACTTTAATGACGAATTTTCTGTGGCAAAATTACTGCGTCACTGGTGGCACGATCGCATAAATTACGAATATGCCGAATATTGTATGAAAGCCATGATGTGGCATGGTGGCGGCGGCTTAGATGCTTACTTAGATACTAAAGAATTTCAAGAACGCGCCAAAGCAGTAATCACCGCTAAATTTAAAAATAATCCCTTTGTTTTAGGAGTAAACCAATTATTCCCTGACTTTTTAACGGAACAATTGCGAGTTTCGGCTTACTACAGTGGCTTGGGTCAATTTTGGCGCGTCATGGCTGATATTTTCCTCACCTTATCTGACCGCTACGACAACGGCGAAATTACATCAATTGCCCAAGTTGTAGACCACATTAAAGCAGGTTTGGTAGCCGATGCCCTCAAGCCAATCACATATTCTGTCAAAATTCAAGATAAAGCCTACGACATTATCCCTAAAAGTGTTGGTTTAACATTTTTAGGAGATACAGCCGTACCTTATGTTGAGGCTGTTTTCTTCCGGGGAACTCCATTTCACGGCACAGTTTCTTACAATGCCCAAGCTTATCAAATTTCCCCAGATCAAGGCCGATTCCAGTATGGTGCATTGTACGCTGATCCTTTACCGATTGGCGGTGCTGGTATTCCGCCTACCTTGCTAATGCAGGATATGCGCCATTATTTACCAGAATACTTGCACGCTGTTTATCGTCGTCGTCCGCGTGGGGAAGATGATTTACGAGTACAAATCTGTATTAGTTTCCAAAAGTCCATGTTTTGCGTCACTACCGCCGCAATTTTAGGATTGATGCCTTATCCTGCGGACACTCAAGAACCATCTGAACAAAATGCCAACCGAATTTACCTAGAAAAGTGGATGGATAGATTTACAACCTCACGCTTAAGTGATGTCAATAGTTAAAGTGCTGAGTGCTGAGTGCTGAGTGCTGAGTAAAAAATTTAATCCTACTGACTAGTCTCTAGCCTCTTTCACTCACCCCACACATCTAGTAGTCTCAATTTCAATTGCATCAGAAATAAAGCAAACTCCGCCAAACTTATTTAGAGTTTGTCGGACATTTGACTCTACCAAAGACAATTTTTCTGGTGGAAAAAAGGCAATGATATAAACATTGTCTAGCATTGTCATTGCTAAATCATTGGTGATGGTGCCTCTTGTACCTTTGCCGGCTACATCTTTGATAACTGAATGCCCCTTTACGCCTGCCTTTTCTAAAGATTCTAAAATTTTACCGAGTTCAACATAATTGGCAAAGATTTCTATCCGTTTTACAGGCTGCATAATCTTACCTCCAAAATAGATTAATGCCGTATAAATAGAGCGGGATGCCGACAATGATATTAAAAGGAAAAGTCACAGCTAACGCCGTTGAAACATACAAACTTGGATTCGCTTCTGGAACGGTGAGGCGCATAGCTGCTGGTACAGCAATGTAGGATGCACTGGCACACAGCACAGAGAATAACAAGCTATCTCCTTGGGACATTCCAATAACTTTCGCAATTAATAAAGCTATGCCAGCATTGAAAATTGGTACTAGTATCGCAAACAAAATCAGGAAAAACCCAGTTTTTTGCAAATCTTTTATTCTTCTGGCAGCTAAAAGTCCCATATCCAATAAAAAGAACGTCAGCACGCCATAAAACATATCTTGGGTAAAGGGTTTTAAGGTTTGCCAACCATGTTCTCCGGTGAGAATACCCATGAATAAGCTACCAACTAACAAAAAGACCGAACTGTTGAGAAAAGCTTCTTGTAATACTTCTGACCAATTAAATTCGCGATCGCTTTCATCAACTGTAAAAACCTTAACTAATATTAACCCTACAACAATGGCTGGTGATTCCATTAATGCCAAAGCTGCAACCATAAACCCATCAAAACTTATTCCCAGTTGCGTCAAAAAAGAACTGGCAGTAATAAAAGTCACAGCACTAATTGAGCCATAAGTAGCTGCGATCGCAGCTGAATTATAAGTATCAAGCTTAATTCTCAGAATAAAAAATGTGTAAACAGGAACAACACAAGCCATTAACATCGCGGCTAAAAGCGTCAGGATAACTGATTGAGTAATTCCACTTTTAACCAGTTCCACTCCACCTTTGAACCCAATGGCAAATAACAAATACAACGATAATAATTTCGGTATTGGTGCGGGAATTTCTAAATCTGTTTTAACTAATACTGCCAAAATACCTAAAAAGAAAGCTAACACAGGTGGATTTAAGATGTTGGATACAATCAAGCTGACATCCATAATTCCACCATGCCTCCAAAAATTAGCTGAATACTCATAAACAAGTTTAGGGTAATATCGTACACATCGAAAATTCTTGGGAATATATTCAGCAAGGTTAGGGGCTAGAGGTTATAGGTTACAGGTTATAGGTTACAGGCTAGTCAGTAGGATTCAATTTTTTACTCATCACTCAATACTCATTACTCAGCACTCTTTCTTGCCTGTTTTGCTAACACACATTTCTATCGTCAGAAGGACGCGGAATTTGGTGAATTAGCGTAATTTTATGCTGGTGTTGATTACTGGAGTTTTTTTAGGTACTCCCGATGGAACTCTTCGGCGAACAATAGTTTCTATTTATCTACATTTTACCTATAAATAAGGTTTTTACTGAAATTATAAATAATTAAAACTTATTATTACACCCACAAATTTAGGGGCTAAAACTACAAAAGCTGATATTGCCGCGATCGCCATTGCCTGACTTAGTTTATACACATTTTGGTCTCCTCCAGATATAATGCAAGCAAGTACTTGCATGAAAAACCATGTCCCAATCTGAGTTACCTGATTCACAGTTTCCGCTTGAAATAGAACAGCCTGTTACTACGGACTCTCATCAGGCTCAACCAACAGATTCTCCATCTGAACCAAAACTGATCTCCATAGCTAATAAAAAGCGGCCTTGGCCTGTAATTTTAGGTGTGGTGTTGTTAATTGCAGGTCTTGGTGTTGGTTGGCGTTGGTGGCAAACTAGTCAAGGGAATAATGCACCTGCTGGGGCTGCTGCTGGTCAACCGATGGGAGTTCCAGTGAAATTAGCCACGGTTGAAGATGCAAAAATTCAGGAAACGTCAGAATTAGTTGGGACTTTGGATGCACCACGCTCAGTTACACTCAAACCAGAAATTGACGGACGCATCACCCAGATTGTATTTCAAGAAGGCGATCGCGTTTCTCAAGGACAAGTAGTGATTCGCTTGCAAAGTGATGATGCTCAAGCACAGTTACTCCAAGCCAAAGCCTCTCTTGAACAAGCCCAAGCACGTCTCGCAGAACTGAAAGCAGGCACACGCTCAGAAGAAATTGCCCAAGCCAGAGCGCAGCTATCACAAGCCCAAGCGCGTTTACGGGATGCTCAAACAGGCTCCAGTCCCGAAGAAATGGCCCAAGCCGAAGCTCAAATAGAATCTGCTAAATCTGACTTAGCACTAGCAAAATCCCGCGCCGAACGCTACAGCAACCTGCAAAAACAAGGCGCAATTTCCGAAGATCAGATGGAAGGCTATTTGAAAGAACAACGCAGCGCCGCCGCCGCCTTAGTAGTAGCACAAAAACGCCTAGAGCAACTCAGCAAAGGTAGACGTTCAGATATTAGTGAATTAGAAGCAGCTGTTGAGCAGCAAAGACAAAACTTAAGACAACTAGAAAATGGCCCCCGTCAAGAAGAAATAGCCCAAGCGCGATCGCAAGTTACCCAAGCCGCAGCTCAAGTCAAAGCCGCCGAAGTACAATTGCAATACACCAACGTCCGCGCTCCCTTTACTGGACTGTTAGGCGATATCCCGGTAAGAGTCGGCGAATTTGTCAGCAAAGCCGACAGCCTCACCACCCTCACCAGAAATGACTCCTTAGAATTAAACATCGCGGTTCCCCTCACCCAAGCCCAGCGAGTGCGCATCGGTTTACCAGTGCAGATGCTTGATGCTCAAGGACAAGCCACCGCTACAGGTAACATTAGTTTTATTTCACCCAACGCCAATTCTACTTCGCAAACAGTTTTAGCCAAAGCCACCTTTAGAAATGGCAACAGACTACTATTGAACCGCCAGTTAGTCCAAACAAAAATCATTTGGGCTGAACGTCCCGGAATTTTAGTGCCTGTCACAGCAGTATCCCGCCTTGGTGGAGAAGCATTTGTATTTGTGGCGCAAGCACCAGAAAATCCCAAACCCGGAGCGCCATCTTTAGTAGCTTTGCAAAAACCAGTCAAATTAGGAGCTATTGAAGGTAGTAATTACCAAGTCCTAGAAGGACTCCAAGCTGGAGACAAAATTGTAGTTTCAGGCATCCTCAACTTAACCAACGGCGCACCCATCGCTCCCACCCCCTAATTTTTTATGAGTGTAGTTTTTTTAGAATCATGCTTGCCAGGAGATAAGGAAGAAAAAGCTGATAACTGCGTTTAAGAAAGTTCTGACTAACCCTTGGATAACAAACCTACACCTATCAGTATTCCTACTCCCTACTCTCTAAAAAGTGTAGGTTTTTAACAGAGTGATGAGTAGCGACTCTAAAAATCAAGATTTAATTAGAGTTCTATCCCCCTTACACCCCTACACCCTAAATCAATGTTTTTGGGACAGAACGTAAAAACCTAAACCTGTCAACTCCCCACTCCCCACTCCCTACTCCCTACTCCCTAATACCTAATACCTATGTTTGTTGATTTTTTCATCAAGCGACCAGTCTTTGCTACGGTCTGTGCAATCATTATCCTGCTGGTGGGATTAATTAGTATTCCCACACTGCCCATTGCGCGATTTCCCGATATTAGTCCTACACAAATTAACGTTACAGCCAACTACAGTGGAGCCAGTGCCGAAGTTGTCGAAAGCGGTATTACTAATCTGTTAGAAAGACAAATTAATGGTGTTGAAGGTCTAAAATATATGACCTCCAGCAGCAGCAACGACGGTACAAGCAATATTACAATTACTTTCGATGCTTCACGAGATAAAGACTTAGCTGCTGTTGATGTGCAGAATCGTGTTTCCATTGCTGAGGCACAATTGCCAGATGTTGTGCAGCGTACGGGAGTTAGGGTCAGTAAGCAATCTAACAATATTCTCCTGGCAATTGGTTTATATACCGAAAATAAAGAGTATGACAACACTTTTTTGAGCAACTATGCTGACTTGTACATAGCGGATGCACTCAAGCGAGTCAAAGGCGTGGGAGATGTCAGAATTTTTGGTGAACGCCGTTATGCGATGCGCCTGTGGTTAGATCCCAATCGGTTAGCGACACGGGGATTAACCACAGAAGATGTCACCACAGCATTAGCGCAACAAAACTTGCAAATTGGTGCAGGCAGAATTGGTCAAGAACCTGCACCCCAGGGACAACAGTATCAAATTGATGTGCGTGCTGCCAGCCGACTCACAGAACCCGCCGAATTTGAAGAAATTGTGATTAAAACCGAAGATGATGGGACTTTAGTCAAACTCAAAGATGTTGGTCGGGCAGAATTAGGTGCAGAAAATTACAACACATTTTTGCGATTTCGCGCTAAGGATGCTGTCGGCTTGGGTATCTATCAAGTTCCTGGAAGTAATGCCTTAGATGTCGCCAAGGGTGTGAAAGCGGCAATGGCGGAATTGGCTCCGAGTTTTCCACCAGGTATGAAATATCAGGTAGCTTTTGACACAACTTTGTTTGTGGAAGAGTCCTTAGCCGAAGTTGTGAAGACTCTGATTGAAGCTGTAGTGTTGGTTGTGATTGTAATTTTCTTGTTTTTGCAAGACTGGCGAACCACATTGATTCCAGCACTGACGATTCCCTTAGCCTTAGTGGGGACGTTTGCTTTCGTTAAAGTATTTAACTTTTCGATTAATAGTTTGACCTTGTTTGGTTTGACACTGGCATCAGGGATGGTGGTAGATGATGCGATCGTTGTAGTGGAGCAAATTAGCCGATTTATTCAAGATAAAGGCATCAATCCCCGCCGCGCCGCTAGTGAATCAATGGCAGAATTATTTGGGGCTGTAATTGCGACTTCCTTGGTGTTGATGGCGGTGTTTGTTCCAGTGGCGTTTTTTCCAGGAACCACAGGGGCATTATATCGGCAATTTGCCTTAACTATCGCTTTCTCCATTGCCATTTCCACTTTTTTGGCTTTGACACTCACACCTTCATTGTGTGCTTTGCTACTGCGCCAAGGACAAACACCTCCAGGTTGGCTGGGCTGGATTTTTAACCAGATTAACAGATTTTTGGAGTGGGTAAGACAAGGATATCAGCGATCGCTTGGTTTTCTCACACGCATTAAAAGTGTGATTATCGGTCTATTTATCGTTTCTTTGGGGATGACTGCTTGGTTGTATACCAGCGTCCCGACAGCCTTCCTCCCCGACGAAGACCAAGGTTACTTCATCACAATTCTTCAAGGGCCACAAGGAGTATCGCTGCAATACACCAGCGATGTCATGTCCAAAGTTGAACAGGAAATCCTACAACTTCCCGAAGTCGTGGGAACTTTTGCAGTTGGTGGTTTTGGTTTCAGTGGAAGTACTGCCAACAGTGGTATTATCTTTACTACCCTCAAACCTTGGAGTGAACGTGAACGACCAGATCAGACAGTCCAAGCCCTCATCGGTAAACTACAAGGCAAGTTTTTCGCCATTCCCGAAGCCAGAGTCTTTGCTGTCAACCCCCCAGCCATTCAAGGCTTAGGGAACTTTGGCGGTTTTACTTTTCAACTCCAAGACCGCAGAGGTAACGGCGGCTTAGATAACCTAGTGCAATCAATGGGTCAATTGCTTGGTCGTGCCAATCAAACCCCCGGACTGCAACGTGTATTCACCACCTTTGCTGCTAACACACCCCAGCTACTTGTAGAAGTAGAACGAAACAAAGCCAACTCCCTGCAAGTGAATGTAGATGATATCTTTACTACCTTACAAACTGCCTTGGGGTCGCAATATGTCAACGACTTCAACCTCCAGCAGCGCAACTATCGGGTATATGTCCAAGCTGATGAACAGTTTCGTTCTAACCCCCAAGATATCGGTAAACTCTACGTTCGTTCCCGCCGAAACGAAATGATTCCTTTGAGTAATTTAGTAACAATTACTCCCACCACCGGAGCGCAAACCATTAACCACTATAATTTATTCCGCTCCATTGAAATCAACGGTGCCGCCGCACCAGGCTTTAGTTCTGGAGATGCTATCCAAAAAATGGAACAGGTAGCAAAACAAGTTTTACCCCCTGGTTATGGCTATGAGTGGTCAGGTACATCTCTAGAAGAACTCGCTTCTGGCGGTTTAGCTCCTGTGATTTTTGGTTTAGGATTGGTCTTTGTATTCCTAGTATTAGCGGCTCAATATGAAAACTACATCGACCCTTTAATTATTATGCTGTCAGTGCCTTTAGCAATCTTTGGCGCACTGTTAGCCCAATCAATGCGGGGTTTTCCTAACGATGTATATTGTCAAATTGGTTTAGTAATGTTGATTGGTTTGGCAAGTAAAAATGCAATTTTGATTGTGGAATTTGCCAACCAATTGCGAGAACAAGGGCTATCAATTACCAAAGCCGTCATAGAAGCTTCTCAAGAACGGTTGCGTCCAATTTTGATGACAGCTTTTTCCACACTTTTAGGGATTTTTCCCTTGGCTGTAGCCACCGGTGCTGGTGCAGGTAGCCGTCAATCTTTAGGAACAGCCGTGTTTGGTGGAATGTTAATTGCGACATTCTTAAGTTTGTTTGTTGTTCCTATCTTATACATTGTGATTAAGTCACTAACAGAACGATTAATTAAACCACGTCACGAAGAAACAATCTAAATCTAGGGGTGTAGGTGTTCACAACCCTTACACCAATTCACAAAATTACTGATAAAAATCACTTTCTCTGCGCCTCTTTTTTTGTTCGCCGAGCGAAGTCGAGGCGCTACTTTTATATCTATATCACTTTATAAAGTGAAATTGTATTACAACCATTCTTAACAGACAATCTTTCTGCATAAGTTCTGATACCAAGTTCCCTAGCCTGATTAACGACTACCAGCAATCACTAGGCGTTCAGGAAAACCCCCATCAACCATCAAATCTGGTTGTATATGAGATGCAGACATCTGATTTAATGATCGATTGATTTCAGATGTGGCAGTCATATTAGTGAGAGTTGTGGCGGTATAGAAGCCAGGTAAAGAGTAACCAAAGGCAATTAATCCAGATGCCAGAGAGGAGGCAATTAACTGAGAGTAGAATTGTGTTGTCATGATATTCTCCTCTGATAAACAATGCTGGCAATACCGCCACAATTGTTAATAGGGAGAAGATTGTCTGAGTATGCACATTATCAATTTTTAGGGTGCATCAGATTTGGAAAATTCCTTGATTTCTTCGGAATCATCGCTGCTGATGCACCCTACAGTTAGTTTGATGATGAAGTTTCAGTCTTGGAATTAAGGTGTAGTCACTTCCGAGGTCTGATTGATTGGTTGGAGTAGATTTGTTTCTGGAACTAATGGTGCTTCAGCCACTTCAGTGTCTAATTTTACGCCCTCTGTTGTTAATAAACTTACCCAGTCAGCTTTGAGTGCCGAATCTTGAGGGCTAGAGTAGCGTAACTGTGCCAAAGTATTAAGAGCATCTTGCCAAATGCCAGCATCAGCATAAAGTTTTAAACGTTCTGGCAAAGAAGCGTTGTCTACTTTATTCATCAATTGTGGATTATCAACCCGTTGGATAGTTCCTTGAACTAACTTATCTGAAGAACGGTCTTGAGTATTGCAAATAATTGAAAAATTCCATCGATATTTTTGACCTTTAGCAAGGGTATTATCTGGGAGGCTCACACCAACTACACCTGCATTACCATTGGGTTTGTACTTTTGTTTGTGTACCTCTTGCTCATTGTCATCTTGAACTACTAATTCTACTTCCGGTGCTTTATTTTCCGGGATATAAAAATATAAGGTAGGGTTAGCTACAGTGGTGAGTCCAATATTTGAAATCGGCACAATAGCAGTCAAATTTTGATTCTTCGCAACACAATTTACCCCGCGTGAACCCCCTGGAACTCTTCTACCAGGGCCTTTACCTAAGTCTGGTAAATTAATCTTCACTTCTGCTTGTACGGGTACTAAAGAACTGACAATTGCTAATCCGACAATTGCAGAGATTGTGGTAGACAACAATTTTCGTGATAAAAGGTTGTTCATAGTTATGTACTTCTGGGTTAGAGCTTAAAATTTGTACTTGTTGTTAGGCTGTAATGCTGCTGGTGGAGAAATTAAAGGCTGCTGGACGATTTGTGGATTTAAGCTGATACCTGGTGTCGTTAACAATTCTTGCCAATCAGATGCTATTTCGGGATTTTTAGGAAACAAGTAACGTCTTTGTGCCACATTTGCAAGGGCATCATGCCAAATACCTGCGGCTGCATACAAAACTGCACGTTCTTGTCGGTTTGCTTGTTGTAATTTTTTGACTAGTTGCAAGTCTGGTAGGACACGTTGCACTACACCAGCTACAACCTTATTTTGAGATTTATCTGTAGGATTACATATTACAGAAAATGTCCATTTGTATTGTTTGTTAACTGCTAACGAATTAATAGGCAACCTTATGCTAATTATGCCAGCTCTGTTATTTGGTTTATATTTCTGTGTGTAAACCTCTTGCTCAGTTTCATTTTGAACAACTAACTCTAACTCTGGTGCAGAAGTTTGGGGAACGTAAAAAAACAAGCTTGGATTGGAAAGTGTGGTTAATCCTAGTTGGGATTCAGGAATTAAAGCTGTAAAAGGTATTTTACCTTGTAAACACTGGTCTGTAACTGGTACTGGGTTAGTGTTCTGCGCTGGCGGAATTCTCCTTTCGATACCATTAGGATTACCTCTAACACGACCAGGAGGTGCTACTATTGGTGCTGGCTGTGTTTGAATATCTATATTTCCTGCATTCCCTTCATCTAGGGGTTCATAGGCCCTGGTTCCTGCTGGGATCAATCTCCGTGGACTACCAACCGGAGGAACAAAGATAATTTTTTCGCTTGCTAGTACGGTATTTACTGACAAAATGCCTGTCATACCAACTGTAGTGGCTAAGATTGTTGTCCCGATTTTTTGTAGTTTGAGGGAGATCATCTGTTTAATTTCTGCTATGGGGAAATATTTCTCAATTATTTAACAACAGTTTTGGAGTTTCTTTTGCAGGAATTAAAGGTTTCTGTACTAGTTGTTGATCAAACTCTACTCCTGGTGCTGTTAATAATGCTTCCCAATCCGCTTTGACTTTAAAATCATTTGGCCTTGAGGATCTCAATCTTGCTAAAGTATCAAGAGCGTCGTGCCAAATTCCAGCTTCTGCATAGAGTTGCACACGCTCTTGCAAAGTAGCTTGTGCTAGTTTTTTCATTAGCAAAGGGTTTTCAAAACGTTGGATAGTACCTTGGACAACTTTGCTTAAAGCCGGATTTTCGGGATTACAGATCACCGAGAAATTCCATATATACTTTTGGTTCAGGGCTAAAGTATTTGGTGGTAAATTAATTCCTACTATTCCAGATTTAGTATTGGTTTGATATTTCTGCTGGTAAACTGGTTGCTCATTGTCATTTTCGTTTTGAATCACTAATTCTAGATAAGCAGCAGTATTTTGCGGAATAAAGAAATATAACGTGGGATTGCCGATAGTTGTTAATGCTGTATCGTACTTAGGAATTAAGGCGGTGAGTTTTGGGTTGTTAGCGATGCAACTTCCTCCTCTGGTGGCTGCTGGGACTCGGCGATTTGGCTTGCCTAAAGATGGTGGTAGATTTAATCTCACACGAGCAGCAGACTGGACTGTTCTTTTAGGCTGTCCCAGATTATTTGGCAAAATTTCTTTTTTTGGCTGGGCTATTGCAATATGAGTAGGAGAGAGAACAGTTAACCCAAAAGTTGCTGTAAGAAATATGAGCCAGATTTTTTGCAACATGGTAACAGGCATCAAAATATACTCCTACTATTGCGGATTTTGCATAAATTCAACTATATTCCCCCAAACCACTCATAACCTTCGTCAATCCAATATCCTTTTCTGCTGCTGAGAGTACTAGTTAATGTGACGCGAGTTACCCATTTAGATTGTTTGTAACCCAGTTTGATGGGAGAGGCTAGACGTAAGGGCGCACCGTTTTCTGGTGATAAGGATTGACCATTTTTTTGGTAAGCCAACAAGGTTTGAGGGTGTAGTGTAGAGGCTATATCCCAGCTTTCGTAGTAGGTATCAGCAGATTCAAAGTAGGCGTAACGTACTTGAGATTTTGGTTGGGCTAATTTGATTAAATCACTCAAGCGCACACCACCCCACTGAACGATCGCCGCCCAACCTTCGACGCACACATGACGAATTACCATTGAGTTAAAGGGCAATTTTTGAATATCTGCCATACTCAATTGCAGTCGCTGATTAACTTCACCATCAATAATTAGGCGAAATTTGTCAGTGTCAATTTGAGGCGTACCATTAAAGCTATTGATTAACAGTGCATTTGGTTCGATCGCACTAATGGGAAATTCTGGAACTGGTGTTTGGGGTTTGAGTAATAATTCCCCAACTTTCAGGTTCAGTGGTTCTGTTAATTTACCCACTGGTTCGGAGAGTAAACTTGTACCACAACTACTGAGGAGTAAACCCATACTGGAAACTCCCGATAGTTGCAACAAGCGACGGCGCGTCAATAGATGGCGCTGTGCTTTAAATTCTTCCATACCACCTCTTTTAAGTAAACATTGATTTAATCAGACGATAGCCCCCAACTTTTTGGGATAGCAGAAAATGACCAATGACAAAGATAATAACTATGGGTACGGTAATAAAGTGAATTACTCTTAAGGTTTGCCAACTGCCAAATAATCCAGATAACCAATGCAGTTGGGCTGGTTTATACATTGCCACACCGGAGGCGATCGCTAGAATTAATACTGGTACAATTCCGGTATAAATTAACCGATGCCAAGCATAGTTTTTCCGTTTGGGATTCTGCCCTTTTTGTAAAACCTGTAAGTCACCTTGGGAAACAAACCGCTTTTCCCACCGCTTTGTTGAAAATATGTAAACGCCATAGACTAATAAGTTCAGCGCAAACAACCACATCGCTGCAAAGTGCCAATTGCGTCCCCCACCTAACCATCCCCCCAGTAAGAATGTGCGGGGAAATGTCCATCCGCCCCTACCTCCAAATACAGGGTTAGCATTGTAAATTTGCAAGCCACTGCCAATCATCAAGATTAAACTGATGATGTTGAGACCGTGAAAGATTTTAGCCGCCAACTCTTGTTTCGGCCCCGCCGGAGGTTTGCTACGTTTACCAGCTTTTGAAGCAGCCATAGAAAATCCTAATTTTTGTATTCAAATCTAAAATGTTTCAGGTGTTCTACTGCCTTATTTTGATTGTTGAAAAATTACTCACTAATACTTATATCAGGTTTATTTCGCAACTTTATGCGTTATTGAGATTAGTAATAAAATGATTACAAAACTATTTATCTATTCCCAATGAATATTGATGACTCAAGGATTAATTTGTTGTCAGATGATTAATTGAAGGCAGCATAACCAAAGGTGGCGTTAAAAGTCCGACACCAAATTACTGCACTGGCAAAATCTGCAACCTTGATATTCTCGGAGATGTCATAGCGTTGACTACCAGAGGTTTTTTGTAAACGCCCCAAACTGACGTACTCTTTTTCAGTGATGCCGTAAATTTTGGGTTGCTGTTGGCGATGTAAAATAACTAACAAGTCTGGGCCGCTATCGGTTTTGAAGTTTTGATCAAATTCTAAAAAGGTTTTACCATTTTCGGTAATGATGCGGGCATTACCTTGAGTAATATGTTCTCCTTTGACAAAGTTACCGGATTTGACAACTGTATTTGGGGTTGCAGTTGTGGAAGTTGTGGTTTCTGTGGTTTGAACGCTTTTTACACCTGGAATTGTAGAATTTTCGGTCGGTTTTGTCTGTACTTGTGTTGTACAACCCATAATCGCTACAGTTGCCAAACTCAAAATTAGTAATTGTCGGTGCATCGCGCCAAAGCCTCCCAATTTTCATCGAAACATGAGCGCAGTTTGTAAGTACTGCGCTCAATTTTTTGTATTTTTTCATGTAGTCATGATTGCAACTTACCATGAAGTTACTATTAACTACACTGAAAGTAGCTGTAAACCCTGAAAATTTAGCAAGTTTTTATAAACTGCCTCGAAAATTTTATTTGCTTGTTAGAGAATTTACAGTGGTAGGCGGGGAAACATGGGAGCTAACCACAGTTGAATCTGTACATCCCAACCCAAGAGAATAGCGATCGCAGATGCGGCTACTAAAACACCACCGACTCTATGTAACATTTCACTGCGCGATCGCAACCCTAGCAAATATTGGCTGGCATAACGCCCAGCATAAGCGATCGCTAATAACGGTAACGCAGCCCCCACACCAAACGCCAATAAAAGTGCAAATGTCCCAAAAACTTCATGCTTGCTGGCTGCCAAAATTAAAATGCTCCCCAATACAGGCCCAGCACAAGGAGTCCACAATAAACCAAGCTGAGTGCCTAACCAAAACTCTCCTGCCAATCCTACCCCTGTGTTTCTTTTAATTCTGCCTAATTGCAAATAACTCAGCAGCAAATAACTCCACTTGGGAAAGATTGCTAACACACCCATGAACAATAAAATAAATATCCCCACATAGCGCAGAGTATTAGCCAACCCAGCTAACCAACTGCTGGCAATTCCTAGCAAACTCCCGGCTGTGGCAAATCCAGCCACTAAACCCGCTACTAAGGCTACAGGCCCATAACGGTGGGTAGAAAGCGATCGCCCCACTAACACGGGCAAAACCGGTAAAACACAAGGTGACAGTACCGTTAACGCCCCCGCCAAAACTGCTAACCCGGCCGATAGGGAAGTGATTGCCATCTCAACCTATCCTAAAAGCTGACGGATCATTTGTTCTGTATCGGAATAAGCACCTTCACCGATGTGATCGTAACGAATTACCCCTTGGCGGTCTGCTAAAAACAAATGCGGCCAGTATTCGTTTTTATAAGCATTCCAAGTTTGAAATTCGTTGTCTATTGGCACTGCATAGTTAATTTTGTGCTTTTTCAAAGCTTGTTTGACGTTGTTGACCACTTTTTCATAAGCAAACTCTGGTGTGTGGACACCAACAACTTTCAAGCCTTTATCGGCATATTCTTGATGCCAACGGGTCACGTAAGGCAGGGTACGCTGACAGTTAATGCAAGCAAATGTCCAAAACTGCACTAACACCACACTACCTTTGAGGTCAGCAGTGGTTAAGGGTGAAGAGTTGAGCCACTGAGAAATGCCTTGGAATTCTGGGAGCAGTTTTGCATCAGGAGGTAAGGCGGCGGTAGTATTTTGCGCTGGAGTACTAGAGTTAGCAGACGGAGCAACGGTTTTAGGTGTAGAAATAATGCTTTTCTCAGAACATCCAGATGCGATCGCCACTCCACCTGCTCCTATCGCTCCTAACCCCAGATAGGTAAGCAGTCGGCGACGCTTGATGAAATGTCTATCCATAAAGCAATCCTTGTGATTATGAAGATATAGTTGAATACTTTTTGGTCTCGGATAATTACGGAGATACCGAAACAACTTTTCGGAGAAAAGGGTGCGTAGATAACGCACCCATAAATAGATTAATTGCTTTGGTAATTTTTACCTGTGTTGACAAAGTTTTCCAACTTTAAAATTCAACGTATAAAAAATTACCTACTTTACATCAACGATTTTCCAGAACGGTTACAAAAAGTTTTTCAGCAATGCTTGTATGCACAAGTGGCTTCAGGATACAAACTTCTTAATTTAAAGATGTAAAAACTGTTGTTTTAGTCAATGTATCCTCACCGACGCAAACATTAGGGTGTGCTGGTTGGTGCTGGTTTAGCCCCATCTTCTTTCTTCATAGCGTCGCCATCTTTCTTCATAGCGTCGCCATCTTTCTTCATAGCGTCGCCATCTTTCTTCATAGCGTCGCCGTCTTTCTTCATAGCGTCACCATCTTTCTTCATAGCGTCGCCGTCTTTCTTCATAGCGCCGCCTTCGTTCTTCATAGCGTCGCCACCAGTATTAGAAGCAGGAGCAGCCGTAGGTGAACCTGAACCACCTGTATCACTAGCGCCAGAGCAAGCAACTAAGCTACCAACCAATGCAAGACTCGCAATCACACCAACAAATTTTAACTTCATCATCTTTTGGAACCCCTTAAAAGTCTTACTAAATAAATAGACAAGGATCATCCTGTATAATCATACGGATGCAGCCAGATTTTGATAACAAATTAACTTTTTTTTTTAATTACTTTGCAAAAATTAATTTTACTTAACTATCTGACTTCATCTTTTGATTGAGAAATGTCTATTGATTAGTACACTAATATCGTTGGAGATTACGCAAAAAGTCAAGACTTCCAGATATATTGTATGATTTACGCTCCAAGTTTTGGCTGTTGAGAATGGGCGTAAGGGTGCAAGGGTGAAGGGGTTTAAGGGTTTTGAATACTACACCGTTCGACTGATGCTCACAGCAAAGCATTTTTACCCTTCTCTACACCCTGTCCTAAAAACTTAGTTTACGCGATGTGCGACTTATTCTTGAAACCCCTCTCCAAACCTCTCCCCGAAACGGAGAGAGGCTTTGAATCTTGTTCCCCTTCCCTGGTAGGGAAGGGGTTGGGGGTTAGGTTTGAGAGAAAGTCGCACACGGCGTTAGTTTTTCAGTACTCATACTAAGTTGCGTTCAGAAATAGTACTCCTACTCCCTACTCCCTACTCCCTACTCCCTACTCCCTACTCCCTACTCCCTACTCCCTACTCCCTACTCCCAGCCCAAATTACTATCTTTGATTGCAACTTGGTATCAGCAATCTTCCTTCAATCGGGTTTTTGGGAACTACTGCACTCATAGTATCGTCACAGCTACCAACAAAAACCCGATTTTTGGGGTTAAGGGAATTTATAAATCGGTTTTGATTTTGATTTTACCAACGGCTCTACCAACTTTCTCCCATGTTCTCGCTGTTTCTACGTCTTGCCAATTAGTTCTCAAATGTTCGGCTTTCTCGTAACAGACCTGCGAAAGTATACTAAGCACACCAGATAAACTCATATTCTCAATCATTATCTCTATGTCGCTTTTGTCGTACATTTTTACAACTCCGAAGCAAAAATTTTTGAAACAGCTTTGATATAAGTAATCATCTACCAAATTTGGTAGTGATAATACTTGGAATTGCACTATCTCGTCATGCGGCAATGGGATGAATTAAAAATTACACGGGGTATAGGCAAGATATACCTCTGATGGATGGGTGAGTGCTGAGTGCTGAGTGCTGAGTAGTAACCCAGTCTAATCTGGTGCTTCAACCATAAATAACTTCTGCTTCGACTGCGTTCTGTCACCAGGGTGTAGGTATCCAAAACTCTTACACCCTTACCCCCTTAAACCCCTACACCCCTAACTTTTACGCCCGACTTCAACAAACATCATCCTTAGCTTGCAGAAGTTGATACTGTCGCCATTTTTCTTGTTGACGGACTCGTTTTTCTTCCGTTAGTTGCTCAAAACAGTAGGGACAAGAAATACCCTCTTCATACTGAGGCGAGGCTTTATCTTTGTCAGAAATTGGATGTCCACAACAAAAGCACAATTCATGGCTACCAATTTCCAAACCATGACTCACAGCTACTCGCTCATCAAAGACAAAGCATTCACCTTCCCATAAGCTTTCGGTGGCGGGAATTTCTTCTAAGTATTTTAAAATGCCACCTTTGAGGTGATAAACTTCGCTAAATCCTTGAGCAAGCATAAAAGACGAAGCTTTTTCGCAGCGAATCCCCCCCGTACAAAACAAAGCTACTTTTTTGTGTTGATTTGGGTCGAGGTGATGCTGGACATATTCTGGGAACTCTCGAAAAGATTGTGTGTGGGGGTTCTCCGCGCCTTGAAAAGTTCCAATTCTGACTTCATAATCGTTGCGCGTATCAATTACTGTCACTTCTGGGTCAGAAATTAATTCATTCCATTCGGCTGGAGTGACGTAAATACCTACTTGTTGATTGGGGTCAACTTCTGGCAAACCTAAAGTTACAATTTCCGACTTTAAACGCACCTTCATTCGTTCAAAAGGTGGGTTTTGAGCGTAAGATTCTTTGTATTCTAAATCTGCTAAACGGCGATCGCTACCTAGATAGGCAAAAACAGCATCAATTCCTTGACGCGAACCCGCAATTGTGCCGTTGATACCTTCTGCTGCTAACAAAATTGTCCCTTTAATACCTTGTGCTGAACAGAAAGACAGTAAGGGTTCTTGTTTCTCGGCAAAGTCAGGCAAACTGACAAATTTATAAAATGCTGCAACAATTTGGGTATTTTCTTGGTTCATCCCTTTGGAAATGGAACAATCTTCAGGTACAATATTTTTAATTGTACGGGGGTTTAGCTCAGTTGGTAGAGCGCCTGCTTTGCAAGCAGGATGTCAGCGGTTCGAGTCCGCTAACCTCCATTTTTAATCATGGGTGTGAGGGTGTAGGGTTTTGAATACCTACTATCTACTCCCTACAACATCCAATATTCCTTGATCGCCGTCTAATATGACTTCTACACCCACTGGTAAAGCTGCATTTTCTTCGCCGTGACCAAAGGGTAAATCTGAGATAATGGGAATGCCTAAATCACCCAAGCGATCACGCAATACTTCTTCCACACTAAAGCTAGGGACATTGGCGGGAGGTTCGCAGCGAGTGAAGCCGCCTAGAACTATTCCCCGCACTTTAGATAAAACTCCACTCAATCGCCACTGGGTTAGCATCCGGTCAATCCGATATGGTGCTTCGGTGACATCTTCAAAAGCCAAAATCACATCTGTAAAATCAGGTTGCAGTGGTGTACCTAAAAGATGAGTTGCAACTGTCAAATTACCCGGAAGCAAAATTCCCGATACCACTCCCCCACCCCAACCACGGCCTTTAAGGGAGTTTATCTGTTTTCTGGCTACCCAATTTAATAGTCGTTCTCTTGACCAATCTGGTTCATTAGCAAATGTGGTCAATACAGGCGCATGAACGCTAGAAATTCCGACATTAAACAAGCTCCACAACAAAGCCGTAATATCCGAAAATCCAATTAACCATTTTGGCGTTGTTGAGTGACTCTGCCAATCCCAACTTTCTAAAATGCGGGTGCTACCAAAACCACCTCTAGCGCAGAGAATCCCACGACAATCAGGATCACACCAAGCTGCGGCTAGTTGATGACGGCGGATTTCGTCTTTATCCGCGAGATAGCCCCAACTTTGCTCAATATTCGGACTAATTTCCACACGATAACCGTGCGATCGCCAAATTTCTATACTCTGATTAAAAGCATCAAATTCTCGCAAAGCACCACTTGGCGCAATTACACGCAATAAGTCTCCAGGTTTTAAGGGTGCAGGTACAATTGCTGATTTCATCAATAGATTTTTCAGTAGTGATAATTCAATAATTCACAAGACTCCAACTATATACTTTACGCGATGTGCGACTTATTCTTGAAACCCCTCTCCAAACCTCTCCCCGAAACGGAGAGAGGCTTTGAATCTTGCTCCCCTTCCCTGGTAGGGAAGGGGTTGGGGGTTAGGTTTGAGAGAAAGTCGCACACGGCGTTACTTTAGTCTTGACAATGTACACTCATATAGGAATCCGGTTTGATTTCTGAATTTATTTGTGTAGGTAGGGAATGGGGAGTCGGGAGTAGGAAAGAAGCCTGATCTGAGTGTACTGATTTTTTTCATAAATCAAATATGAGTCCCATAGGATTTCACGACAAAAACAGAGTCATGAGAGAAATGATAAATTCAGATTGATTTTGTCTGTCAGAGCGATCGCCCTGTAAAACTAGGTAAATTAACAGAATTTTAAATCTTAATTTATTATCGGAATTTGGGAAAACTAAATACGGCAATACTGGCTTTTTTCGTACCTGAATTTGTAACCATAGTTCAGGGCGAAGCTGGGAAATATCACCCAAAAATGCAAAGGATTGATTTTATGCTTGCTATACATAGCATGACAAATACTCATGAGCTTAATCTGCGATTAGAGTCAACCTTGCAAGAATTACCAATGTGGCAAATTCAGGTTGAATTAGATTGTCCTGGAGATGAGCTAATTAGACTTTTTAGTCAAGAACCTTTACTTCCAGGGATTATTTTGACTAAAAACCAAAGTTTTCGAGGCATGATTTCGCGGCAAAAGTTTTTTGAGAATATGAGCCGTCCCTATAGTTTTGGATTATTTTCGCGCCGACCAATTGAAAATTTATATAACTTTCTTCAGCCAGATTTATTAATGATTCCTGGAGAAACGACAGTTGTAGAAGCGACTCAGAAAGCATTACAAAGATCCTTACACATTGCTTATGAACCAATTCTAGTAGCAGCTACATCAGAAAAGTATGGTCTTATTGATTTTCATCAATTACTTTTAGCCTATTCTCAAATTTATGCCTTAACTTTAACTCATCTCCAGTTTGCGGAGGAACAATCACAACTTGCTAAAGCTGGTTTTCAAGATTTGCAAAATAACTATACTCGTTTATTGCAAAATGAAAAAATGGCAGCATTAGGACAATTAGTAGCTGGTATCGCTCACGAAATTAACAATCCTATCAACTTTATTGCAGGCAATCTTGTTCATGCTGTTGGTTATACTCAAGATTTACTGGAACTAATTTGTTTGTATCAACAAAAGTATCCAGAGCCAGCCAAAAAAATTAAACATAAGATTTCCGATATAGATTTAGAGTATATTGCATCTGATTTTCCAAATTTGTTGGTATCAATGAAATTAGGTTGCGATCGCATTCGGCAAATTGTCCAATCTTTACGCAATTTTTCTCGCCTTGATGAAGCTGAGAAAAAAATAGTTGATATTCATGAAGGGATTGATAGTACACTGTTAATTTTATCTAGTCGCCTCAAAGAAGAAATCAATGGTAAACAAATTAGCATTATCAAAGAGTATGGTCAAATTCCACCCATAGAGTGTTACGCTGGACTACTCAATCAGGTTTTTATGAATATTTTGTCTAATGCTATTGATGCAATACAAGAGGCAATTGTCAAAAATTCAGAATTAAATTCTCACAATTCTAGCTTATTAAACAAACCAGCTATTTGGATTCGTACAGAATTGACTGATGATCATCAAGTCAACATTCGGATAATTGATAATGGTACAGGGATTCCTGAAGAAATCCAAAAACATTTATTCGACCCATTTTTTACGACTAAACCAGTTGGTAAAGGTACAGGTTTAGGATTATCGATTAGCTACCAAATTGTTGTGGAAAAGCATGGTGGACAATTACAGTGTTTATCTACAATAGGCAAAGGAACTGAATTTATCATTCAAATCCCTGTACGACTGTCATCAGATGTGAAACATAACATATAGGACTCGTATTTGATTTGGGAAAAAAACTCAGTACACTCAGATCAGGCTTATTTCCTACTCCCAACTCCCTATTCCCTATTCCCTACCTACACAAATAAATTCAGAAATCAAACCGGATTCCTATACATACTTGCCAATCTTAATCAAATCATGGCAGTATAACTCTGCACGTACTCATCACAGTAGTCATATTTGTTCTTTTGAAAAAAATTTTATGAGCAAAAAATTGAAAGTTAGCCTCGTCGTGCTTGCAGCTTTGGGAAATTTGGCTTTGCCATTGATGGCTAGGGCTAGTTTTAACGGGAATCTCACTGTAGAAATTGATGGCTTAAAAAATACAGAGGGGCAAGTTTGCGCCAGTATATTTGCCAGTAGTCAAGGATTTCCGAGCGATCGCGATCGCGTTTTAGAAAGACAATGTACTAAAATCACAGAAAAATCTGTCACCATCACTTTTAGCAACTTAAAAGCAGGTAACTATGCCGTCGCTGTGATGCACGATGAAAATAACGATTTTACTGTAAATCGCAGTGACATAGGTTTTCCCCTGGAAGGTTTTGGATTTTCGCAAAACCCAGAAATTCGTAATCGAGCGCCCAAATTTGATGAAGCGGCGGTTCTAGTTGCAGGTGCGAATACAGATATCAAAATTTATCTGAAATATTTATAAGCCTGATTTCCCAGAATCTTTTGGAACATCTTCTGGTAGATTTGGTTGAACCGCCAAGCCACGCATTCGCTTCATCTGAGTTAACGCATACTTTGCGGTTGCTTGTACTTCTGCATCTGGATCTTCGAGAGCGTGGCTTAATATCTGACTCATTTGCGCCATCGTATCGTAGACACGGGTTAAGTCACGGATGGCGTTTTGTCTTACTTGGGGACTGTCATCTTGCAAAGAGACAGCCAAAGCCCGGTTAATTGGTTTAAGAACACGGGTGCTAATTTCGGACAACGCCGCCAAAATTAAGCTGCGTTGCTGAGAGTCAGCATCAATCATTAAGTCTACTAAAGGTTGAATAGCGCGAGAATCACCTTGCTGTCCTAAGTCCCAAATTGCTTTGCGCCGCTTGGTTGGGTCGCTGCTGTGTAAATCTTTAATTAATTCATCAACAATATTCAGCTTGGCTAAACGAGAAGTTTTTTCGACTGGGATAATTGCTGCTGGTACTGCTGATGTCGTTTCTGGTGCGGTAGTTTCTGGAGTAGTTGTTGAGCTTTCCAATTCTGGCGGTGGTTCAGGAACTGACTCTTCATCTGCTGGACTCAAGGCGGGTAGTGGAGAGTCTTCTGGTAGTTGGGCTTGCTTGGACTGACGCAACCTTTTTAAGAAAAACAGCAGTAACCCAAGACTGCCAAAAATTCCCACTCCGAGCAATGACCACCAAATAAAATCTTTTTTCTTGGACTTGGCTGGAGGCTTAGGTTGAGTATCTGGGGTGGGTGATGCCACAATTGGCGAAGTGGGAAACGGATTTTGTGAAACAGTGGCATATTTCAGACTCATCTGAGTTGTTTGGTCAGCAACGCCATCTGTTCTTTTTAAAACCTTGGTTTTTTGAAATTGAGATACAGCCAGTTGGGTACTAGAACCGTAAGCTCCATCTATCGCCCCTTTGTAAAGCCCTAAACCTTGCAATTGAGATTGTAATTTTTGTACTTCCAGCCCCTGACTACCCAGTGTCAAAACCGCCTGCTTGGTGGGCTGAGGGGAATTGAATTGGGCAATTTTTGGGTATGTAGGGTTAGATGTGGCTGTACTTGGACGGTTGGGGTAAAAACCCAGACTAGTCAACCAGATGAATACCAGGATAGAGGAAGGACATCGCCTCATATTGCAAGCTTTAGCCTGAAGGTAATTTTGAAATTATCCATACCACAAT
Source organism: Aulosira sp. FACHB-615 (assembly GCF_014698045.1). Taxonomy (GTDB): domain Bacteria; phylum Cyanobacteriota; class Cyanobacteriia; order Cyanobacteriales; family Nostocaceae; genus Nostoc_B. Next base: position 275,385 of record NZ_JACJSE010000005.1, on the reverse strand, counting down.
AGCCTCTATTATGTCTAAATGTTAAGTATGGTTAACAGACTTTTGTGATTATTTATTCTTCCCCAGTACTTGAGCTATGTAAACAAATTAGGGTAAAGTTTCCGCTTCAGGTTCTCTCACCTTGAGAGAAACGGAATTGAGCTTTTTTGATGATACTTCTAAAACTTGTGGCTGTTGTGTCGTAGTTGTTTCGGTGACATTGAGAGTTTGCTTTTGTCCGGCTAGGTTATCTCGCTGATTAATTAGGTAGATGCTGATTAATGTTAGCGCAACGCCTATCCATTGCAACGGACTGAGAATTTCAGAGAGGAAGAGATTACCAAATAGTAGGGCAAAGACTGGTGTGAGAAACGTCAGGGAGCTGAGGCTAGTTAAACTACCACTAGAAGCAAAATAAAAGAATAAAGCATAAGCGATCGCACTACCAAATACTGTGGCATATCCCAACGCCAGCCAATCGGGTGTGACAATATTCTGCCATTGCTGAGATTCTGTTAAAGCCGACACTCCCCACAATGGCAAACCACCAATAATCATGTGCCAGCCAGTAGCACTTACCGGGTCAGCATAACGTGTCACAAATCTAATTAACACTGTCCCAATAGCCATCGACAGCGCCGCTAACAGCATTAACCATTCACCACTAGCAAATAAATCTTGCCAATTACCAATGGTGATATTTCCTTGCGTACCCAGCAAATGAAAAATCCACTCATCCGGTAAGCCAATTAAGCTAATACCTGTGACTCCTAAACCCAGTCCTAACCATCCCCAAAAACCAATATGTTCTTGAAATAGCCACAGCGATAATAAAGCCACTGCTAAAGGTTGGGAATCAATCATCACCGATCCTAACCCGGCACTGGTTCGCACCAAACCCTCTGCTAAAAAGCCTTGGAATAACGTCCCATCAACCAACCCAAATAAAGAAATCCATAACCAGGCTTTCCAACCCTGTGGCTGGGGTCTACCCATCAGTGCGGCTGCGACCAAAATTAACACTCCGGCTGGTAACAAGCGCACACCCGCCATGAATAGTGGTGTGGTGTGGGGAATAACACCTTTCATAGCGACCATTGCTGTTCCCCAGAGGAAAAACGGCGCAATTAACAACAGAGGTGCGAAGGGTAGACGAGATGCACTGAGTTTCAGTTGCATGGATTTGCTGAGACCTTTAGTTCAGATGAGCAGAGATGGCTTTAACCAATTCTACCCAATTGTGTCTTTTTGTGAAGGAAATAATACTTAGGTTTGGTGAGTTGGGAGTTGGGAGTGGGGAGTAGCTGACAGGTGTAGGTTTTTTACGTTATGTTCCAAAAACCTTGATTTAGGGTGTATGGGTGTAGGGGTGTGAGGGGGATAGAACTCTGATTAAATCGTGATTTTTAGAGTCGCTACTCATCACTTTGTTAAAAACCTACACTTGTGAGGTGAGGAGTAGGGAGTAATGAGTGATGAGTTGAGTAATGATTACCTATTCTGTATGGAGATGCGTCGAATGATGTAACGAACCGCTAAGGACGCAAAGTACACAAAGAAACTTAATGAGTAATGAGTATTTACTCCCCACTCCCTACTCCCTACTCCCTACTCCCTTACTTCTTCCTAATAAATGTTCGCCTACGCGCAAAGCATTAGCCATAATTGTGAGAGATGGGTTAACAGCAGCACTAGAAGGGAAAAAGCTGCCATCAACAACATAGAGATTATCAATATCGTGGGTACGGCAATTAATATCTAAGACAGAGGTTTGGGGATTTTCACCAAAACGACAAGTACCGCATTGATGACCAACAGCATCTAAGCCGAGATGTTGAGTGATATGTAATGAAAAATGCTGATTTTCTGTAGCTTGGTCAAGGGATTTTAAAGTTTTAATCCAGCGTTGAATTAAGCGATTAAAAGCTATTTGATTGTTATTTTGATAGTTAATCACAATTTTATCGCCTTGCACAGATATCCGATTATTTGCATCAGGTAAATCTTCATTCATTACCCACCAAGCTAGAGAATGATTCGCTATTTTTTCGGCAACAATATTGGGCATTAATGGCGGCCCATAGGCAATAATTCTATCTTTATGGATGTTACCCAGTGATTGGATGCTACCCATTGGATAGGGAAAATCATGTTCGCCCCAATAAAAATCAGTTAGTGCTAAAGTTTTAGGGAAAATTGTTTGGTTTGGTTTTGTGCTTAAAGTCATAACGACTGCACAATTATGTACCATATAATTTCGCCCTACAAGTTGTGAACTATTAGCTAAACCTTGGGGGTGTTTATCGTTAGCAGATTTGAGTAATAATGCGGCAGAATTAATTGCACCTCCAGCCACAATCACAATATTGCCAGAAAAGATTTGCGGCTGTCCTTGAATTTCTGCTTCTACTTTTGTGATTTCTTGTCCTGATGCGCTAGTGTGTAAGCGAACAACTTTGGCTTGAGTAATTAGTTTGACATTATTATAGGCGATCGCTGGACGCATCCCATTAACTTCCGCATCACCTTTAGCATGAACCATGCAGGGAAAACCATCACAAGTATCACAACGAATGCAAGCACTTAAATGACGGTTGACTTCGTTGAGTTTAATGGCGAGAGGTAAATAAAATGGATGTAAACCTTGATTTTTTAGTCCTAAATATAGTTCTTGAACATAAGGTTCATGACTAATAGCAGGAAAGGGATAATCACAATTGGTTGCTGGTTCTGTCGGGTCTAAACCGCGATTTCCATGTACTTCGTAAAGTTTTTCTGCTTGGTCGTAATAAGGGGCAAAGTCTTTATATCTTAATGGCCATGCAGGGGAAATTCCGCCTTGATGAATTACTTCTTCAAAGTCTCGTTCGCGTAATCTAAACAACGCACCGCCATAAAATTTTGTATTACCACCTACATAATAATGTGCGGCTGGATTGATTTGTTTATTTTCTTGGTCATACCAAATATCGTTAGTACGGTAGTAGCTTTTTTGCAATACTTGTTTTGTGTCCCAGTTATTCTTTTCTCTAGGTAAGAAAGTACCTTGTTCTAAAACTAAAATTTTCTTACCGCTAGGGGCTAACTTGTATGCTAAAGTTCCACCACCAGCCCCAGTGCCGATGATGATAAAATCATAATGATTATTCGACATTGATATTTAAACCTGTTAATTAAATAAGAATGGAGAAGTTAGAATTTAGGAACGATGCCCTGAGATTGTCGAAGGGTAACAGGACTTACGCAAGATTATGAAAAAACGAACCGCAAAGGGCGCAAAGGACACGAAGCTATAAGAATCTGAGAGAGTTATTGCGTAAGTCATAGGTAAGACTCTTCACTAATTTAAGACCAGTAAATCGCAGATTTACTATGATGTTTCACCGTTTATTTATCCGACAGTTATATAGAATTTAATTCTGACTCCTGACTTCTGAATGCTTTTATCAAACTCGCATTTGCTTTTCAGCACAAGTTTTGTTGAGTTTAGTGACACCTATCCATTTAAAAACTAAGTCACCAAATTTGGGAAAAAGCTGGAAATTAGAAAATAAAAGTTTGGAAACAAAGCCATCTAAAATTACTTCGGCTTGATTTTGCTTGATGGCGTTTAAAATTGCGATCGCAACTTCTTGTGGTGGTGCAACACGGGCTAAACTAGGCGCAGGTACTCCCAAAGCTGAAAACATCCCCGTTTCCGTATATCCAGGACAAACTACCGACACACCAACATTTGTCTCAGCTAACTCTTGGCGTAAAGCATCAGTCCACATAATCAAACCTGCTTTACTAGCTGAATAAATACTGTTGTATGGCATTCCTTTTTTACCAGAACCAGATGCAATATTCACAATATGACCACTATTTCGCGCTAACATACTTGGTAAAATCAAGCGTGTTAATTCCATACCCGCAACTAAATTTGTGGTCAAAATAGACTGAATATCTTGGAGAGTATAGTCCTGGAAGGGTCGATATTTTTCAACAGCAGCGTTATTAATTAAAATATCAATTTGACCTGCGACTTGATTAATTTGATGTAATAAAATTGGTAATTCTGTTACTTGGCTAATATCAAATTCAATGCCAATTCCTCTACCACCCAAAGCCGCTATTTCTGTACAGATTTCATCCAACTTTGCTTGGGAACGAGAAACAGCAATGATGGTCGCTTTCTCTTTTACTAAAGCACGCGCAATAAATGAACCAATACCACCCGATGCTCCGGTTAAAAGTACTGTTTTACCCGCTATTGATGTCATATCAATTCTGAGGAATAAGGTGAATTGTTAAAGTTGTTTGTTGCTAATGAGACGTAGTAGATATTTGACCTTGACAACAATTTGGCAACCTGCGATCAATTTTTGCAAGCTGATAATTTAAGACTCAATTTTGTTTTATAGAACACTTTTTTCGATGATTAATAATGCTGAAATACTAGTTTTTCAGGTTTTAAATGTAGCGCAACCCCTGTTGAATTTTAACTTGAAATGACTTTATACAGGAGATTAATTTTTAATTTACTATATTTTAAAAATTGCGATCGCAATTTTTATTTTTTCTTTAGAAAATAATTGTGTTTTGAACCCGCGTAGGCGGGTTTAGTTTGTATAGCCCCAGACTTCAGTCTGAGGGCTACGTGCTGAGGATGTCTAGCCTCTACAACCGATAGCCAACACTGAAGTAAAAACCATCATCTTGGGCGTTGCTTCCCCGGTCATCTAGGTCTATCAAAGGATACCCATAATCAAGTTTGATATCAAGCTGTGGTATGGGTTGAAATAATACGCCCAGTCCAATACCGGCAATGAATTTTTGTTGTTGTAAGGTATTTGGATTATCATCCACATTCCAGACATAAGCCATATCAAAGAAAGGCGAAACTTGCAGTGTGGAATTACCAGACGCATCGCGTTGAACTGTCAGGCGGTTTTCGACGGTGAGGCGCACACCGTTATCACCAGCGCGGACGTTTTGACGATAACCGCGTACTGACTGACCACCACCGACTACAAATTGCTGGGCGGGTAACAAAGCATTGGGGGTTAGTTGTAATTCTGCTTGGGCGACTAATACACTATCTGTACTCAGGCGTTGGACTCGTTGGGCTTGTGCTAACCAGCTAAAAAACTGTCCGTCGGGGATAGGGCTGGGATTGCTGGTAGCATCAAATATACCAAGACCGAAACTAAATAGCGATCGCAATGCCCAAGCACCATTTAGATCCCGCACCACATAATCTTGACCAAACTTAATTACACGGGTGCGACTGTTCCCGTCGTCATCTGGCCCAAAACCAAAGGGTGTCGGCCCTGCAAAGGTAAAGGTTTGACCATTCTGCACCGCAAAACCTAAAGATAAGGCAAATTCTTCACGGGGTGTTCTAATTAGTGGTTGTCTAAAACTAATTTCGTAGAGTTGAGATTCTCCTCTGATATCGAAACCCGCAAATGGTTCTTCGACAACATTCGTATCATTGAATGAGGTTCGCAGTTGTAAAGTCCCATCCATCGGGTTCAGTGGTAGGCGATAATTAAAATCAAAAATATTTGCGCCTCCCCTAGTGGTTAAATAATAAGCCGCACTAAATTCATCGCCCAGCCCAGAGAGGTTGCGGTAACTAGCATTCACACCCAATCTTTCCGAACCAATGCTAGGAGGAGAATAATTATCAACAGTCAAAGCTGCATTAAAGGGTTGTGCTTCCGTAACACGCACTATCAAAATACTTTGACCAACACCACTACCCGCCCTTAAACTAGCTTCAACGTTAGAAAATAAAGGATCAGCCCGGAGTAATCTTAATTGGTCTTCTAATGCAGCAGTTAAAAGCGGTTTACCTGTACCTAATGCTACACGACTACGCACATATTCAGGATTTAACCGTTTTGTACCTTGAATTTCGATTTTTTCGATTGTCCCTTCAATGACGCGAATTTCTACTATTCCATTGTTAACGGTTTGGTCTACCAAAATTGCCCTAGAAGTAATGTAGCCTTGGTTAAGGTACAGTTGGGTGATAGCATCCGCCGCTTTACGTAGTTCTTCAACTGTGACTTCCCGCCCTTCTAAAGTCTGAATAATTGATTGGAATCTCTCTGGAGGGAAAATTGTACTCCCGGTAACATTGATTTTCTCTACTTTTATCGTTTGCGAACTTTCTGGGGGTGGAGTTTCCGGCGTTGGGGTTGGTGTTGGTTGTATAGGGGGTTGTGATTCTGGCGGTAAGGGTTCTGGCGTTGTTCCTGGCTGGGGAAAGCGGTCTTGATTGGGGTTTCCTTGGGGATTTGGTGCTTGTGCTAAGGATGGCGAAGCTAAAATAACACAAGCACAACTAAAAATCAGGCTGATAGATAGCCAATGTATGTGTTTTTTGAATGACCCAAAATAAACGGTAGATTTTAAATTAGACATTTTAAATTTTGGTTATAAAAAATCACTCCTATGTAAGATTTATTGTTTCTGGTTTTGCTATTTTATGTATCTTTTTTATTATTTTTTAATGTAATTCTCCAATTAAATTAAATCCTGCCCAATCTTTGGGATTAGGGTACTGCTTCATAGTGGCTAACATCGCCTTTTGTAATGCTTGGGCTTTATTCGGGTTTTGCTTTAACTGACGATAAAATTCAGTAGTTAACACAGATGTTGGTGTATCTGGTGCTGCCCATTGCGAGACAATCACACTAGGTACGCCCGATGTCATCAATGCTAACGATAAACCCAGTAAGCCGTTACCTATGCTACCATGTCCAGGCTCACCAGCACTGACAAAAGCTAACCTAGCGCGTAAACGTTTACCTTTTGGTTGGTTATATAAATTCAGAATTTCGCTGGCGGTGAGGAGTCCGTTATTTTCTCCAGCTAATGCAACTCCGCCAGGTATACCTTGTCTTTTGATATCATCTAATACACCATAAGTTGCTAAATGAATGATTTTAGCTTTGGGTAATAAAGGAAGTATTGCGGCTTTACTTGCTTGACTACCAATGAAAGCTTTGGTTTTAAATAAATCAGCAACAGCTAAAGCTTCTTGTTCGGAATTTATTAGTTGTGGTAAAGGTTGGGGTGCTTGATTAATTGCGCGGGAAATTTTTGGCATGGTAGGATTACCCACAACCACAACTTTACTTCCGCCTGTTCTACCTCGTTGTTCTTTAGCTAACTGCAAGATTTGAATTGCTGGTACAGTTGAAATTGGGTGTTTTTCAATTAAATATTTACCAGAAATATCAATTAAAGCGGAGAAAGGCACAAATAATAATTCATCTTGGGGGATAAAAATTATTTGGGCTTGTGGATTTTCTGGTAATAAATCAGCAATGGGTTTAATTAATAGTTGATGTAATTGTAATAACGGATTGACAAACTTTTGGGTTTGTTTCTCTTGACTATTCACACCCAGGTATTTAGGAACACTAGCAACTATTTCAGGAATGGAATTAGTGGAAGTGAAGGTATTTTCTGGTGTGGGTTTGACCTTGCGGAAGGTAATTTTTCCTGTTGGCTGAATTACCCAAATATATAAGCCATCATCAGGAATAATAGAATATTTGACTAAAGTAGCTTTTTGTGATTTAGCAATTTTTTGAATATCAATAATTGTCGGTAAAATAATTGACTTGTGTGCAGTTTTTAAATTATTATCTTTAGCTTCAGAAGCTAACCGCATTCCCATTAATTGTAAGAATGTCATAATACTGCCTTGTTCAGCTATTTCTAAGGCGGCTTCTGGCTGATTTTGGGTAATTAAAACTTGTTGTAGTAAGCGATAGGTATTGTTTTGTTCCGCAGCGTAATCAATTGTGTTAGCTAAATCTAAACGTAACGATGTCCAAGTTTTAATACTTGTTTGCAGTGTCGTTTTAGCTTCATCGAATTTGTTTGAGTTGAGATATACAAAGGCTAAGTTATTTAAAGCTGTACCTTGAGTGTAATTATCTTTATTTGCTTTAGCAGAGTTTAATTGTTCTTGATATAATGCGATCGCTTGCTCGTATTCTTTGGCAAAAGTGTAAGCGCGTCCTAGTTGTCGGATGACTTCAGATTTTTGTGTTTTATCGGTAAGTTGTAGCTGTTGTTGATAAAAAGCGATCGCAGCTTGAAAGTCACCTTGAGTTTGATAGGTTTCGGCTAGTTGTTTAAAGGTCAGACTGACGATGGTACTATTATTTAATTGCTGGGCTAATTTTAACTGTTGTTGAGAAGTTGCGATCGCCTGGGTAAATTGCCCTAATTTACGATAAGTTGCAGCGAGGTTTTGTAAAGAATCAATTTGCAGTTGATAGTTATTATTATCCTTGGCGGTTGTAAATTGTTGGGAATAAAAAGCAATCGCTTGTTTATACTCAGTCGCCGCATCATGATCTAAACCAACATTACCTAAAAAAGCTGCTTCTCTGTCGGGATTACCAATTTCTTTTTTAAGTGCTGCGGCTTGTGTTTGATATTTTTTCGCTAACTTTTCATCGCCCAGGGTAATATATGTATTGCTGAGATGTTCAAAAATTTGTACTGTCAGCGATTGATTAGGAAAATTTTGCGTTAGTTGTAAACTTTGGTTGTAATAGTTAATCGCAGTTCTATATCTACCGAGAGTAAAGTAAGCGTCACCGAGGCGAAATAAAGCTGTGGCTTCTCCGGTGCGATCGCCTGTTATTTGATATAGTTTGAGTGATTCTTGTAAGGATGCTAAGGCTGACTTAAATTGTCCGTTTGTGAGTTGTCTATTACCGAGGTTTAAGAGTAAGTTGGCGCGATATTGTTGTGCGTCTAATGGTTTGGCGGGAAGGGGGGAGAGGAGGAGGAGAGTTATTGTTAATAATAATAGATGGGGTTTCATGATTTTTTTATCTCACGCAGAGACGCATACTTCGACTTCGCTCAGTAACCAGAGGCGCAGAGAGGAAATTGAGAGATGAGTTTTAATCAAATCCTGGGGGGAGTTCTAAGGGTGAGAGTTTATCTGGTTGAGAAGGTGTGGGAGAGTTAGGATTAGGTGCGGTGTTGTTGGTTGGAGATGGTGAGGTTCCGGGAGAAGTTCCGGGGGGTTGGGTTGTTGGGGGTGTGGGTGGGGTGGGAATTTCTGGTTTTGCGCCTTCTAATTGTGGTAGTTGTGGTTGATTGGCTGCGGAATTAGGTGGTAAAAAAGTTTCGATGGTGACGGAACGAGTTACTTTTTCACCAGTGGAATTAGTGACTTGTAAAGTGATGGTTTCGCTACCGGGTTGTTGATTAACTGGGTAAGGTATTGTACCGTTACGGGGGATGTCTCCGGGTGCGGGAAGAAGTTCGACTTTAATGTTATTACTACCTTCGACTTTCCAAGATAAGTTGAGAGGTTTGTTAGGTTTAAGGGGATTAATTACTATAGGATATTTTGGTAGTGGGTTGTTACCATCAATTTTAAATTCGAGAATTTTGCTTGGTAGAGGTTGGACTTTTACTAAGTCTGTTTTTTGAGTAATACTTGGTTTATCTGTGTCGGTTTTGGTAAATACTTGCAGTTCAAATATATAGTCGCCTGCGCCGCGATTGTTAGCAGGAATTTTACGACAATTTAGTTGATTATCTTGTTGTTTACAAAAGGCTTTGATAATGTCGGGGATGCCTTGAGTAACATTATAAGTTTGCAGTGGACTGTTGACTAAATTTTCTAGCGATCGCCCAATTACTCGTAATTCTTTGATTTTATCTAAATCGTTAATTTTCCAGTTGAGGCGAATGGTATCTGGACTAATTTTGGTAGTGCTAGGTTTAACTTCTTGGTAAACAGATTGTGCTGGGGAAAATTCTAAAATTTGCGGTGGGGGAATGGGGACAATTTTAATCGTATTGGTTTTAATTGTGTCGGCTGGTAAGTCGGGATTATTATTAGCAAATGCTTGTAGTTGAAAAGTATATTCTCCTGGTTTACGCGCATCTGTGGGTACATTAGAACAAGTTAACACTGCACCCATTTGACAAAATGGTTGTAGTTCTTGGGGAAGTTTACCGTTAAAGGTATAAATTATTGGTTGTACCGCCGCCGTACCATCAGCAAATAAGCCAGTTAAAGATATAGTTTGCAATTTTTTGGGGTGGCGAATTTGCCAACTTAGGCGAATAAAATCATTGTTGGATGCTTGATAAGTAGCGTCGGATGAGAGAAATTGCAAAATTTTAGGAACTGCTGGGGGACGGAATAACCACAGCCAAATCAAAAATGCGATCGCACCGATAATTCCTAAAGCCGTCAACAATACGAGTAAAAATTGCCACCACGGACGCGGTTCCCAAATTAAGCTTCCCGGTAACGCTGGGTTTGGTAAAGGGAATTGTTGCTGATCTGTTAATTCAATGCGAAAATTCAGCAATCTTCCCGCGCCGAACATGGGACGATACCACCATTTCACAGGTGTGACTGTCACTTGGGTTGCAGCTTTTTCCCCTGGTAATACACGTAAAACCGTTGGCGAAGTTACGTAAGTACACACCTGATCTTCATCGACAGGAACCGCCTCACAAGTAATTTCCCTGACAGTATTACCCGCATTCGTGAATTTAACTTCAAAAGTTCCGCCTTTGCGTCTCACTCGATTTACCACAATCAGCATTTCTGCATTCAGCAGGTAAGACGGTAAAATTTCCCAGTAAATTACATCCAACAACATCAAATCGGGATTATTCGCCGAATACAAGCGGATGCTGGGGTAATAAAGTCCGGCGTTTGCGCCTAGTGGTGGTTGAAACTGGAGTAAGATTTCTCCTTTCTCGCCAGGGTTGAGATTCAAACCCATATTCGGGATGACAAGTCCGGCGGTTTCCAAGCCTTCGGGATAGCGGATACTCACCCATTCTTCGGGTAAATCAAGACAACTGAGGCGAAATCTGTCTACCCTATCCGAACGGTTGTGGACATTAACATTAACTTGCAAGATTCCGCCTGGGGGAATTTTGGCAGGCGATCGCGAACTTGTTAAAGGTAGTAAGCTAAAAGTTGGGTCACTAACTCTAACTACCGTTTCAATTGCTGGTAAAACCTGAATTTTTGCCCCATGTCGAATTGGCGTATCTTCAGGATAATGTAGCGGCGCATCAACAACAATTGCATAGTTATAAGTGCTGGGAATTGCTGTTACAGGTACTTGAAATTCAAATAACACCTCACCCACAGAATTTGGACTCAGTGCTAACCTTTGCTTTGGTGCATCACACCATTGAATTAATTGCGGCGATAATTCATCAATAAAAATATCAATTAAGGCACTTTCTTGACCTTTATTAGTAACCGTTACATTCAGGTCAAATTTTCCCCCAGCCTGGACTGCATAATCACCAGAAGGATTAAAAATAATCGCCAGAGGATTTCCCGGCGCAAGAGTTTGTTGCAGATTTTGTTGTTGAATACCGCGTTTTGCTGCCAAATTAACGCGATATTTCACCTCACCACCAGTTAAGATTTGCTGGACAAAACCTTCGTCAACTAATTCATCTAATAAAGCTAAAGTTGCTTGTTGATTTAAATCTAAATGAATTGAGACTTGGGTGAGGGTAACGCTATCAGGATGCTTAATTAACCACTGGACAATTTTGCGCTGCTGTAGGGGTAACAGTAACACATCTGCCATACTCAAACCGAGTTGGGAATTACTAGTTCTTGAATTTATGGCAGTCATGTTTACCCCCAAAAAGTTAAAAGTAAAAAGGTAAAAGTAAAAAAGATTTTAACTACGTCTATTAGTTTTCATCATTATTGTTTACAACCAACATTTTTATTTAAATCTCTAATATCTAACCTGACTTTATGATCATCATTACCACTAATAATCAAAATTTTATTCTTCACAACTTTCACATCTACACTATTAAATCGTTGTTTTTCTTTACGTATTTCTTGACCAACAGGAGAAATTCTTCTACCTTCTTGAGTTAAAGACCATAGCATAACGCGATTATCATCACCACCACTAGCTAAATAACAACCATCTCGACTCAACGCCACAGAACGCACTGCTTTCTCACCATGACCATCAGACCATTTCTCTAAAATTTGACATTGATTGTTACTATTTTTTAAACATTGGTTCATATCCCATAATGTAATTTGTCCCCTATTATCGGCTGTTGCTAATAAATGTGGTTTGTAATCAGGACTATCCATACTGACAATATAATCGTTTTGGCTACCTGGGCGATTATAGGGAATTTTCCATAATTTATCTTTGGTAAAATTCCAGATAGCTAAATTGTTATATCTCCCAGCAATGACTAAATTTTGTTTATCATGTCCAACAGTAGCAAGAGCATATACAGGAAAGTTGAAATTCTTACTATTAATCGGGTTAGTCATAGTTTTCTCATCATCTAACAATGCGCTATTTACATCCCATTGCGCCACTACACCACTACCATGACCGCTAAATAAAAAGTGAGAATCTTGGCTAAATTCTAAGCTTAAAACCCGGTCTGATTTCTCACCTTCAAGTGAAAAAGTTGCTTTTGGTTTTTTTGTCCCACCAAGTACATCCCAAATTTGGATTTCTCCGTTTTCTAAACCTGCGGCGACTACATCATTACTCACAGGTTTATAGCGGACAATTCGCACAGATTTACCAATCTTTTTAGCCATTCTGCCATCATCTTGGTTAATCAATGGATTAGTAAAACCTGCAATATTCCATCTAATAATACTTTGGTCTTGGGAACTACTCACAGCGCGATCGCCTACTCCATTAAACTGTACAAATGTCACAGCATCACGATGACCAAACAACGGATTATTCGGATTTAACCATGATATATACCAAAGTAAATATAGTAAGAGACATCCTAAGCCCATCTGTAGCCAAGGATGTAAAATTGGATGAATAATGAGTTGTAAATATTGATTCTCATTATTAATATTGACGCGGTTATTTGGTACAATAGCCTTAACTTTAAATGCCCGTTTTTCCTTCCACCCTAACCACCACCGCCGCTTACTAATTAATAGTTGTAAATTCTTAACTTCTCCCGGATTTAATTCTACAAATTCTGGCTGAACATCCCAAAAGCATTTCCGCTTATTTTCCTCATCTTCTTTAACTTCAATACTTACCTTTTGAGTTATATTGCTGTGATTTTGGCATTCAAGTTGGTAAGTAGTATAGTTAATTTTTAATTGTGGTAGCCAAGGACGAGATGCAGGTATTTGTTGTTTTTCTGGTGTGCATTGAAAATCAACAAACCCTGCTGGAGTAACATTAACTACGCCTTCTCGACTACTAGATGGAAGTCCATTCGGATAATTAGCCTCAATGGTAAAAGGATATGCTTGACTTGGTACTTCTTCAGCAATTGGTAACTGACATAAAAATGAAGTTTCTGCTTTATTGCCTGGTGGAACTGGTAATAGTTTTTCATCGCCATTAATAAACCATTGGGGTTTAAGTCCAATCGGTTTTAAAGAAACACTCGCAGGTAGCTGACTAGGATTAAAAACTCGTACTGGAATCTCAATTGTTCCCTGTGGTTGAGTTGTAAATTCTCTTATTGGTAACTCAACCTGCATCGGTACAGCACCAACACCTGCTTCAACTATTAACCGCAGCAATTGTCTGTCTTCATCCCGCAATTCTAGCGAAAAAATTCGCACAATCAAGTTCATTTTGCCGATAAAACCGGCAACAGGTGTATTAGTAATTGTGACTTCAAATTTTGTACTATCTCCTGGTGGATTTTTCGCGCTCACCGCAGGTTTAATACTGTACCAATTAGTCCCCAAACTTTCACCACCACCAGCCGCAATGATTTCGATTTGAAAAGAAGCGAACTGATTGCTTTCATTCACTACAGTCACTTCAAAAAAAGCTGGTGAACCACCCGGTTGAAAGTTCAATACTTGTGTAGAAATTTTAGTATTAACGAGATTAACTGCCATATATAAAGTGCTGAGTTAAAAGTGCTGAGTGCTGAGTATTTAAAACTTTGCGATACTTTGCGTTAAAAAATTATTCCAACTTATTAAAAATGCTTTTTAATGGATCAGGCTTACTTGAAACAGGAATCGCAGTTTGTTGCCGTAATTGCGTCATTCGCTTACGCTTCCAAGCAAAATTGAGAATATTAATGCCTAATTCTTGGGCGGTGCGAATTGTTTCTCGTGGTAAAGTTAATTTTTCATCTAATCCCCAAGCTAGGGATAAATCACCAATAACTAAAACAATGCCACCTGCAACTAAAATTTGCAGAGGCTTTTGATTAATAGCTGGTAAAGCAGCAAATAAAAACGGTTGTGTTCTTAATGGATGATGTTTATCAAGTCGGCGTAAATCTTCTAAAGGTGTGGCTAAACTTTCAGTAATTTCTAAAACGCTTTCTAATCTATCAACTGCATCGGTAGGCGCTTCTACTAATAAAACTCCCCCACTATCTAGATAGCTTTTGAGATTAGCTAATTCTTGCACATTTAAAATTAACGGTTCACTACCAGTAATAAATAGCAAATCATAATTAATTGCTATCGTTGGGTCTAAAAGTGGAAAACTTAAACGAGCAATTTGCTCATCTCCTTGAAGGGTACAGGTTAGACTTTCGGTATATCTTAATAAAGAAGCGAGATTTGCAAAACTACTGCCTTCCTTAGTTTCCTGACTATCAAGATGCGCCGCGCGTACCACAGCAGTTGGACGCGATCGCGCAATTTTCCGATAACGAAAATCCAAACTATTCAAACTCGGATAAAATACATCTGGGGGATTTTCTAAAGTTACTAATCCCGGCTGTAATAAAATTCGGCATAACTCCACCTCAAACACATCAGGCGGCGTTGTTTTTTCATCAATGCGAAAAGTTTCTGTTTCAAATTCACTTACTTGTTTGCGTTGTAAAGTATCTGGGTCTACATAACGCACAACTAAATAAATTAATCTGGGTTTTTCTTCCGTAATATCAGCCGAGATATGAAAGTCTATCGGTTGCGGAACCACAATCGGATTCCCATTCACATCAATAGCAATTCCTGGCTGAATTTGTAACCATCGCCCATCGTTATATTGTGATGGTACATCCTTCGGCGCAGGAATCAAACTCACACCCAAACCTTCAACTATTCCCGGTTCATTAAGTGATTGATAATGAATATTTTGTCGCTGACGGTGATAATCATGCGATCGCTTCCACCGTTCAGCGTTAATTAATAAACCATCTTGAATTTGTAGTCGTTCTAGGGGGTGAATTTCCATAATTAGGGAGTAGGGAGTAGGGGTGTGGTTCGGCTACTTCGGCTGCGCTCAGTACAAGTTCGCTCACCAACCTTGGGTTTAGGGGGAAAAACCAATGACAAAGGACAAATGACTATTGACCATTAGTTATTGACTCATCTATATAAAGTTCATAAGTACAAAAAGCGGGTTTTTCTTGGTCGATAATGTGGCGGACTAATTGTTCATCTACCTGATCTGGGCGTTGGGGACGAAGGCGCACGATAAAATGATACGGACGACCGCCGCCAATCATCGCATCTTCGCCTAGGCGTGTATTTCCTAAAACAAAACCTTCGCCGCGAATTTCTTCAATACAAATATGTTTATCAACTTCTCTAGTAATATGTTCATCTAAAGGTAAATCTGTATAAAGATGTATATATAAACGCAAACCTCTACGTGTTCCCCGCCAGCGATAAAGCTCAACCGCCGAACGAATTAAAGAACGTTGTCGTTCGATAGTCCAACGGCGGTCAACAGGCCAAGCTACCCAGTGCGCGAGAAAAGGTAATAATGTTTGCGGTGCGGTCATGGGGTCTAAATAAGCCCACAACACATCCAGCGTTTGCACTGAGGGTTCAAAAGCCTGTTCAAAAATCTTCAAGAAGCGACTAATAAAATCAACTTCTCGATAAACCGCAGGTAAAAACTTAGGATAGAGACTGCGGGGACGGACATATAAATTTAAACCAGCCGTTTCAACTAACTGTCTACCAGTCCCCTCCTCGCTGTAATTAACGTGAATGCGACTGTGATAATCCAATACCAAAGATTGACCAGCCGCCAACGCGGGAGTTTCAAAGAAATCGGCTGGAAGTTGGAAATATAACACCACATCCATCCGCGATCGCGGTGCGAGTTCATACCCCTCCATCCCAATGCGACACCACTCAGCCGGGAAATTCCCCTCCACCCGCACATTCAACCGCAGCATCCGACTACCCAAGTTTTCTAGCTGTAAAACTATTTCACTCGGTTCCGGCGGATGAACAACCAAATCACACCCAGCACGTACCGTCGTTTGACTACTAAGTGCTATTTGCGAAAAATCATCTGCACCCTTACCCACCGCCGACGTTTGAATGGCGTTAGGTAATTGCATTGATGTAAGTTGCAGGTGCAGAATTTGACTAGTCATAAAATATTTCTCATTTAAGATTTATCTCTTTAGAACTTCAGGAAAATCCCTCTCAAATTCTTTCTTCTTTGTGTCCTTTGCGTCCTTTGCGGTTCGTTATATTAAACTTTTAAGTCTTCACGTAGAGGCGCATAGACGCGAAGTGGCTTCCCGAAGGGTAGGCGCAGAGAGTAACGAGAGGTTTATTGGATGAGATTAACAACATGACCAGAACGCAACCGCGTATTTTGCCAGGAACAAATTAAGCCCAACGCCCCTGGATCAATCACCGGATTTTGAGGAAGCGATCGCACCCAAGTTGAACCCACATAGCGCAATTCAAATAACTGCACTACTCCCAAATACCGCACCGCCGGAAATTGCTGAAACAAATTCACAATATCCGAAGGGTAAACAGGTCGCCCAAAAGGCCAGCCTCTCCCATCCTGACCCCCCGTAATCGGATTCAAAAACCGATACAACGCCACCCGTAATTTACTTAAAATCTCTTGCTGGGCGGCAGGATGGTTGTATTCTGGTTCCAAGGCGACTTCTGTTTGCACTGCTACCCCCACATATTCCGGGGCTTGCAATTTAACTTGTATTCCTAATAACCTCCGTTCATCTAAATAAGCAATAATTTGGTCACGCAATTGCGGACTCAGACTAAATAATTCTGGTTCGATACCTTCGCCACGATTAATTGCATCTGTATTCGCCGCCGGGACAACTAATAATTTGATGGTTCCAGCCTCTTGTGTAGTTGTCGGTGGTAAGCAGCGCACCCGCGCCACCGCACCACCACCAGCTTGTAGGGTCAACACCTCAAAATCTTCGGGAGTCACAGCGCGATCGCGGGTTCGCAGCATCGCCGGAACGCGAATCACCGCATCTTCCAAAGATTCCGCATCAGAACCGTTACGGGCTGGTGTATGGTTAATCAACCTCGCCACATAAGGAACCGCATTTTTCGCTACGGTAATTGTCCCCCGTTGCACATTCCCCTTACGCCCGCCACCTGTGCGGTATGCAACCATGCGAATCACCGAACCGCGCGGCGGAACAGCCCCATATTGCCTTTCTAACTCCTGAATATTGGCAAAATTCCCTACTCCCCTCCTTAATTCCGTCTGTTGCTGGAGTTGGGCCGGTTCCCGAATCACCGGGCCAAACTGCACAGTCCCAGTACGCGAATCGACGGTGTAGTGCAAATCTTGAGGAAGAGAATTAGCAAAATCGCTGACTTCATACCACCGTTGAGGGATTCCCCCTGGCGGCGAAATGATCAAATATTCATCTTCTCGACGGTTCAACACCGGAACGCCTTGTAATTGAAAAGTTTGTCCCGGCGTACCATCACTTTCTCCTAAAATTTCATTGCGAATCAATTCACTTTGACTCGCACCCACAGTTCCGCCGATTGATCTCACCGCCAAACCAATCATGCGCGGCGAACTGCTATAGCCTGGTTGATTGGGTTGGGGCGCAGTATAAACACAACGTAGCCAGCGTCCTTGATAGGCGGTGAAAGTCGTCACAGGCCAAGATTGCGGTAAATGCAGGACGATATCTGCACCTTGTAGAGGGTTAATCCCTTGGGCCTGCAATTCGCTAAAACTAAAACCTTTGGTGCTGTCGTCAGATTCTTGCAACAGTACCGCTTCCCATTCCACACCATTCCAGGCTTCCCAACGACGCGGCGGAATGTCAGGGTTAATCCCTGTGGCGGTGGCGGCTTCTCCTTTTAATTGCAAGGCGAGAACATTTCCTTCGCACTGAGATTCCCCATCAATCACTAAATAAAAACTGTTTCCGGGTTGGGGTTGTTCTTCAAACAGTGCTAACTCTCTACCATACCACTCACCATCAGAGCGCATCGTCCATAAATTAGTAAAGCGATCGCGCAAAATTTCTGGTTTTTGATCAGCAGTGGGACAGGTGAGAAAGTGGCGAATTTGCGGTTTATCAATAATTAAAGGCCGATCTGTAGTGAATGCGATCGCCTCTTGGGTTTCCGTGCGAATTGTCGCCACCTCCACCCCAGCCGGAATCGTGTAAGTGTCAGGTAAAGCCGCACTCAAATAAAAAGTAATATCCGCCACCGCCGGCGCAGGTGCTTGTAACCTGACACCTAATAACTCTAAAAAAGTAATGTAATTGCGCTTTGGTACTTCATTAAACCGCAGCAACATTTGGTCAGTTAACCAAGCAAATAGCTCAATTAACGTGATACCTGGGTCACTGGGGTTATAATTCGTCCATTCTGGACAATAGCGGGGAATCCGCAGAATACACTCATCAACTAAATCTTTAAAAGTGCGATCGTCTAGATTAGACTTGGGTAACTTCGGTAAAAAATCAAATTCCACAATATTAAAAATAATTAGTTAAAACACACAAATGACAAATGACCAATAACAAATGACTACTGACCATTCAAATAAAACGGAAATACTAAACTCCGCGAATCATGGCTATCTTTAGGATGATATTCAATAACAATATCTACACGACCTCGCAGGGGATCTGGGTCAGCACGCACCGCATCTAAAACAATGCGCGGTTCCCACATTTCCAAAGCTTCTTGGACGTGTAGACGCAAAAGTAATAAAGTTTGCGTATTCATCGGTGCAAAAGTCAACTCCGACAACCGCGAACCAAAGTTAGGACGATACACCCGTTCACCCAACTCGGTACGCAGAATCAGCATCATCGACTCTTCAATATTGCGATCGGCCTTACTAAGTTGCAGACCTCCTTGGACATTCACCCGCAACGGAAACGACCAGCCCGCACCCAGGTGTTGATTTTGATTGAGTTCTGGCATGGTAGGCACATAGTGATGAGCAGTTTACGCTACTTTATGCCGATCGCTAAAACTAATACCATTCGCCAAAAGTCGAGTTAACGTTTGTTTTGGCAACATCGTCTGTGATTAACCTATATCCCAATACAGTTCAGTTAAGGCAACAACGGAACCCAACATTTTCAAGGCTTTGTTGAGTGTAGCGATCGCTACACCCAACCTACTATTCTCTTAAATGAACCGTATTGACCTATATCCTTACTTAGCACCTGCATCTCTTAAAACAGATTCCATTTCACAAATTGCTAAGTCGATTTCCTCATCAAAAATTTCCTCTCGGTCAAAGCTATGAAGTAAATACAAAGCAGTTTCCCCATTTTTTCCGGCAAAGTTGACATTTGCACCTGCTTCTAAAAGGAGATGAACAATATTTACTTGCTGACTTTTGGCTGTTCCCCAAATACTTTTAGTACCACATAGCCAGGGAATATGAGCATCAACAGCTATCATTAACGGAGTCCAACCATCTGTCTGGTTAGGAATATCAGGAGTCGCACCTAATTGCAGCAAGGTTTGAACGGCTTCAAGATATCCATTATTTGATGCTGTCCACAAAAGAGTACATCCATGATCACCAATCCTATTAATATTCAATCCTTGCAAAATTTGCGCTTGACATCTTTCGATGAATTTTAATGATGCAGATCGTATTGTGTCGTTTAGACTTGGCTCTGTAATCGTTGACTGAGCTAAATCATGAAGCCATTGACCAAAAGAGTCAGGATTATCTGTACTAGGTTTAGAGTTGATCAGTTGTTGAAAACTAGTGTTATCTTCAGAATACGAAAGTGAATTACTTTTGAGACCATCAGCTAGATATAACATTGCTTGTCTACGTTGACTGATGGAAGCCAGTGGCGCTAAGAACTCAAATATCTCTTGCTTTCCTGTCGCAGCAGCACTCAGTAAGGGATCTCCAGTAAATCTTTCATCATCATCAAAACCAAAAACTTCAAATTCAGGATGTGGATTTTCTGATTTTGGGCGAATCTCTAATGGTTCTAGAGACGCACCTTGCTGCACTAATAGCTTGACAACATCTAATCGGTCATTAACTACTGCCAAATGAATTAGGCTATCTGGTTCCTCTCCTTGCAAAACATAGTTATAGTTACTAATTTTCTTCAGTAAAGATGTGAACTTTTCTAAAGAAGCACTTTGAGTAAGTGCTTGCTCAAATTCTTGTGAAAAATTCATATAAGTCACTAATGACGATGACTATGAGACACATTCAAACAATGTCAACTTAATGCCGTGATATTTCTGTTCAGTGTATCACTTTATATATAGTATTTTGCCTAAGTACATTTACTGAATATACAAAAATCAATGAATTTACGGTGAACTCTCAGAAATGAGTCACTTATAATCGAGTTGCATCAACTTTATTTAAAAATATAATTTTACAAAATTCCAGCCTATACCTAAAAAATGGCAGTTATTCGGCACTAATTATAGGGGTGACAAATAGCCAAGAATAAATGAAAATATTCAGCTATTAGGTATACAAGACTGATGCTTAAGCAAAATCTGAAATAAAATCAGGATGAGAGCAAATGGTTAAAAGCAATTTCAGGAATCTGATTGTAAAAAAGGATGTATTAGCTCTTCTCAATGATTTTGCTAAAGCGATAGATTGTCAGTTTACTATAGAAAATACGGAAGGCGAAATACTCTTCGGGCAAGCAGGAGACAATGGTGCGATCGCCCATCCAATAGAATTTGCTGGTGAATTGATTGGTTGGGTACATGGTTCACAACAGGCGGCTGGTGTTGTTTCACTTCTTGTCTATGCACTCAAACAAGAATCTGAAAAGAAAAATCTCGCCCATGAACTGCTAGAAAGATATCAAGAAATTGATTTACTCCATGATATTTCCATTCAAGTAACTGCCAGTCTCAATCTCCGCCCAGTTTCTCGATTACTCATCCAAGAAGCTGCTCAATTAATCCCTTCTACTGGTGGCGCGATTTTATTATTAAATCAAAAAACCAATGCCTTGGAAATTCTCGCTGAAATTGGCAGCAGCAGTTATCTCCAGCAACCAATCAAGTTAGGCGAAGGCATTATCGGTAATATAGTACAAATGGGACGGGGGGAAATTGTCAACAATATTGTTGCTTATCCCAGATACCTTGGAGAAAAGAAACAATTCAATTCCTTGATTTGTGTGCCGTTAAATGTTGAAGAACGGGTAGTTGGGGCAATTGTCATTGGTAGCGAAACTGCTGTTAATTATACTAGCCGAGACTTAAAGCTATTAAGTATATTGGCAATGCAGGCGGGAGTTGCAATTGAAAAAGCCTTGCTTTATGAACAAAGTTGTGAAGCAGCGAAAATTGCCCAAATCCAAGCGCAACAACTCCAAACTACACTGCATGAATTACAACAAACACAAGCACAGTTAATTCAAAGTGAAAAAATGTCAAGTTTGGGGCAATTAGTGGCTGGTATTGCCCACGAAATTAATAATCCGGTCAACTTTATTAGTGGAAATATTAATCATGCTCAACAATATGTTGATGATTTATTGCGTCTAGTACATATTTATCAAGACAACTGTGATTATCTTCCAGAAATTCAAGAACTCAGCGAAGAAATTGACTTAGACTTTGTTTCGGAAGATTTACCTAAACTCATCAGTTCCATGAGTTTAGGTATTAAGCGTGTCCGTGAGATTGTGTTATCCTTACGCAACTTTTCTCGCACGGAACAATCACAAATGACCGCAGCCGATATTCATGAAGGTATTGATAGTACTCTGCTAATTTTGGACAATCGCTTAAAGACAAGCCGTAGCAACTTTGGAATTGAAGTCATCAAAAATTATGATGTCATACCTTTAGTTGAGTGTTATCCCAGCCAACTTAATCAGGTATTTATGAATATTCTGGCTAATGCGATCGATGCTTTAGATGGTCAAGAAAAAGAAGGGGTGATTACTATTAGTACCTCATTGGAAAATGGCAAATCATTTGCCCATTCTCCATATATAGTGGTTCGGATTCAAGATAATGGTTCAGGAATGACCCAAGATGTGCGCGATCGCCTTTTTGAACCATTCTTCACCACCAAACCCATCGGTAAAGGTACAGGCTTAGGAATGCCCATTTGTCGCAAAATCATCGAAAAGCATAACGGTCAAATAGAATGCTTCTCTGAACCCGGACAAGGCACAGTTTTCTGCATTCACATTCCCATCTCCGCTCGCAAGAATGTCGAAGTACCAAAAAACATGCTGAGTAAAGGCTCTTTTACCTTTCAGCCACCAATTAACACTGTCGGCGCACCTATACCCACAACCGTAGTTAACGGCACACCAGTGACAGTATTCACCCCAGCTACCTGAGATGTAACTCGCGCCGCAGGTCTACCACCAATCAAAACCGTAAAAGACCCCAGCACAATACTACCAGTCACCACAGGCCCCGCTACTAAATCGCCAACACAAGCTGCGGGTAAACCTACAATTAAAACATTCGGCACACCAGGCGCAGTAATTGGATCGCCTGTGACAGTTAAATCAGTTAATCTTGCTGCGGGAAACATAATTTTCTAGGGAGTGGGGAGTGGGGAGTGGGGAGTAAGGGTGTAAGGGTGCAAGGGTGTACTTCGACTGCGCTCAGTAATCGGGGTGTAGGGGAAGAATCAATGACCAATGACAAAGGACAAATGACCAATAACTATTAACAATTCAACCGAATTATCCCGCCTAAAATGCCGACGGAAGCTGCACCGTTGATACTGACTGTAGCGCCAGCATTGACGCTGACCGAACTACCGGAATTAGCGGAAATTGCGCCACCAGCGTTAGCACTCAAAGAACCTCCAGCTTGCACACTGATGGAACTACCAGATTGGATACTCACAGTTCCCGTCGTTCTCATTGTGATACCACTAGTTGTCAGTTCAATACTTGTACCTCCTACAGTTAAAGAAATTTTTTGTATTGCAGTTAAAGCAATTTCACCACCATTGACACTAATTTTATTGGCTGTCCCGGTTGTGCCAGATTTAACGGTGATGTCACCTGTGGAAGTCAAGCTAATGGTTTTATTGCTGTCATCACAGCGAAATTTGTGACCGCCTGTAGTTTCTAACTCGGCAAATTTCTCGCTGTCATTCATTCGTAAGTTGTGACCGCCTATTGTTTGCAGATATGCGCCTTTTTTAGTAGTGCCTTTGTCTTCTTCAACAAATTGGAGTTTATGACCAACGCGGGTTTTAAATGTCCGCAGGCGCACTTTGCCACTAACAACGGTATCAGCCACTGTTTCTGGTGGTGCATCTGTGCCATTCCACACACCGCCAATGACGTAAGGACGATGAATATCGCCGTGTTCAAAGGCGACTAAAACCTCATCGTTGATCTCTGGTAAACAGTCAAAACCTCTTCCTGGGCCTGCACCAACACTCACAACTCTTGCCCAATTACTTTCATGCTCTTCAGTTAATGTTGGAAACTTCACTCGCACACGACCCCAACCTTTTGGGTCTTGGTTGTTACTCACTACACCTACTAATAGAGTTTGTCCTGCTTGCAGATGTGTTTGGGGTGAGAGAGTTGCTAACAAATCTCCAGAACGCAAACCCCGCACACTAAACTCTGTAACGAATTTTCGCTCCTGAAACAGATGGCGAGTTTCTGTCACGTAGTAGCTACCACTGTAACTACCCATATCTGTCAATTTAATGACTTTTCCTGGCCTGATCTTGGGATTTCCTTCACCAACAGCATCAGCCATAACAAACTCACCACCCAGTTCATTACACAAAGCTTGGGCGATTTTTGCTGCTTCATTCACACTAAACACAGGCTGGTCTACCACAATCATTTTCGGCTTGATACTGAATTTTGTGCTAGTTGAACTACCTTTGCCGTTATCTGTGGTGGTAATAACCTGTTCTGTAGAGGCTGTAGAAACAATAGACTTTTTGGTAGAGTAGTCCCAGCCTCTTACTTCCACAGAACTGACTTGTTCTGCACTGCTAACACGAACCCGGAAGTTATGGATATCTTCTAACCATTTAAGTGATAAAGATTCATTTTGGGCAGGTTGGCGAAAGTTTAATTTACTATCCTGCACATATAATTCAAAGCCGAGGCGGGCGGCTCGTTCCCGCAAAAATTCCATATTGGTCTGATTTTCTTGAAAGACGTAATCATGAACAATAGTGGTAGAGGTAACTGTACCTGCTGTAATACCTGCTTCACCGATAACTTGGTTGACCACATCGCTATCGGTAACATTTTGAAAGGAGCGATTGTAGCGTCCTCGGTGCAAGCGGTGGGACATATCATAGCCACGAATGATGATGGGAGCTTGAGAACCACTGGTGAACTCAGTTTCTATGGCTGTAATTTCCCCTTCTAAGACGTAACCTTGCTCTGCATCTTCAAAATCTGCGTTTTGCGTCGTGCTGGAAACAAAGCCAATTTTAATTTTCTTACCAATAGCAAATAAACTTTGATGCTTCCAAGTTGCTTCTGTTGTCTGTCCTGGAAAGTAATCATTACGGATTACTAAAGTAAACATTCCTGGTAAATGCAAACTTTCTTCGACTGTGATTTGCAAAATATCATTGAGCAAATCAGCAGAAGCATTAGTGCCATCAATTTGTAATAGTGGCTCAGGTATGTAAAGGACAGGCATACATATTGGCAAGAGGTGATTGCCAATAGCCTAGTGAAGATATTGTGTTACACGCTATTCCCCAAAGGTCGAATTAACTGCGGCTACTTCTGCTGTCGCCAGTCCGGTCTACGCTGCTAGATGTCCCCATTCCTGGCTGAGAAATTGATTCATCCACTTCCTCTAGGGTGAGGTTAACTTTGGCACGTACTGGTGTACCGTCTGGTAAAAACAAAGTCAGGCTGTAGTTAAGAGATTGGACAAAACAGCGTAAATATTGCTGGTCGCCCCAGGTAAATATATACACTGGTGGGCGTTTTTCTTGACCTGCGCCAGCTTCAGCAAAGTTAACTGCTTTTTCAAATTTTTTCAGATGGGTGAGGACGCTAGTACCGCTTTCGTAAGTATCAAATATGATGTTACTAATACTGAGTCTGCACGGTTCTGGGTAAGCAAAACTAACTTTCGGTAAACCTCGTCCTGTACGCGCACCGCTACTTTTGGTCAAATTAATTTGCTGCGAGAAGTCTAACTGGCTGGGGTTAAACATAAACTCGATATCTGGCGCAGCTTGTTCTGTAGCGATGAGTTTTGCTTTTACTAAACGACTAGTCATATTTGGGGAGTCGGGAGTGGGGAGTGGGGAGTGGAGAAATGGGGGAGTTTGGGTTAAAAGTACTGATCATGAAAATTAACTAGCCCCTAGCCCCTAGTTCCTAGCCTCTTTCTTGATTATTTCTGCTGAACTGTCAAAGTATACTTATGTTTGGCATCAGAATTAAATGTACCGACCCAAATTTGATAAATACCTTTTTTCCAGTTGCGATCGCTAATACTAGCATCTTTACTTCTACCAGTGTCATCGCCGCAACGAATTGTGTCATTGTCTGGGCCTTTCACCAGCAATGTTGTATCTGTATTCCCCGTGTTAACTAATATTGTTAGTTGCTCAAAGTCTTTTTCTAAAACCATTGTGTAATCTGGTTTAGGATCTGCAAAGCCAATGCAAGCGTTTTTATTGCGATCGCGGTTACTAATCGCCGACAAGGAAAAAGAACCACCCGTATAACCCGAAAATCTACCTTGGGCAGTTTCAAACCCTGGTACTAGATTGAATTTACCAAAGTTGGGTGTTTCGGCGATCGCTGGTGCTGCTGTAACAGCTGCTAAGATAGCTAAAACCCAGCCGATTCGCTTCTGAAGTCGGGGGCGACAGTCTTTCATAGTAGCTCTCCAACAAGCTTGACTAAATGTAGTTATATATACATATTGTAATTAGTTCATTCCTGAAAAGTTTGATTTGGCTGTGCCACATTAAGATGTGACACAAAAGTATGAAGTGTGAAGTCTGAAGTCTGAAGGGTAGTCCGCGTAGGCGGACTAGCGTAAAGTCAAAAGTTTTGTCCGTGTAGCAGCGACTTCAGTCGCTTGGTGCAAGAGGTGAATCTTCATTTCATACTTCATACTTTACACTTCAGACTTTTTCTTACTCTTGCAGTTGTAGGAAAATCCCGCCTTTGAGTACGTTTGTTTCGCTACTGTAACTGCTGACTGTGAGCGATCGCAATCTGTTAAAAAATGGTTTACCCAGGACTTCTATGAGTTTCAGTACGGGGATTTGCCTTTCTAACACTCCTTGACTTTTTGCCCAATCTAGATATACATAACCTTGATTGGGTTGGGGAATCGCCGCGACGCTGGTTTGAAAATTGCGACTGTCTAGTAAGGATTTTTCTTTACCTGCAAGAACTTCATCCATTGTCGCCAAGTCGGAAGTAAAAATTTCGTAATTGTCGAGGGTGGTGTGTATCCCTTGGGCTGTGGCTTCAATGGTGAAGGATGGTTGGTCTTTATTTGCTGTTTTTTTAGCGGTTAACTCTGTCCAAGCGGAGATTTTTTGTTTATCTAAACTCAGAGTACTACTACTAAGTCCCTTTGCAGAGGCGATCGCATCTAATTTCGCAATTCCTGCTGGTAATTCCTCAGTTTTCTCCACAACAAAAATCCAATCGGGGAAAACTTGGCCTGTACGTGGTAAAAGTGCGATCGCATATTCTCCTTTAACCCAGCTAAAAATATCTTGATTAAAGTTCATCCCCCAGGTTTTCTGGACTTCTGTTAATGGTTGTACCAATCGGGAAATCACATCTGTTTCCGAACCAGAAATGGCTGTTTTAATTTGCGTCCAGAATTTGGCTAAATCACTGTCAGCCAAGTTGCTTAAGTTTGCACCAGAAATTGCCAAACCCGCCGATGCTGGAATATATTGCAACGCCTCGACTGGTTTTGTGAGTGGCGTGGCTGCTTGGGTGAGTTCGGATGTTGTTAAAAAGCTGGTTTCTGCTAATAAACCTTTGGAGTTCAAGCCCAAAGACACAATTTCACTGTCGTAGGTTGGTTCTGGTAGTTCTAAACTTTGCCATTGAGCAATGATGGGAAAATTCAAGAAAGCCACGGCTAAGGAAGCTTCGGGTAATTGCTGGAGAGCTTTTTGGTATTGGGGCGAACTAGTTAAATTGAGGTCTGGTGCTTGGACGTTGTTAATTGCATCCTTGACAACGCTGGGACTATTCGCAAATAACACAAAGCCATCACCAACCACTGCGGCTGCAAGTTGGCTATCGTAAAGCACCTTCACACCTTGATATTCTTCTGTATCTAAGTTCGCGCCAGCTAATACTCGTTTTGAAAACAACAACTCGACAAACTCGCGGCTTTTGTCTTGTTTGTTGGTAGCTAAAGCCATGAGATATCCTGGCTGCTGTCCATTGGCGGAATCACGGTCTAAATCTGTGGTGGTGACAGCTAGGGTAATTTCGTTACCCAACCAAGGCTGAATATCTTTTTGATAATCAATGCCACTTTTAGCCAATAAACTGGTTTTGATTTTAG
Source organism: Aulosira sp. FACHB-615 (assembly GCF_014698045.1). Lineage (GTDB taxonomy): Bacteria > Cyanobacteriota > Cyanobacteriia > Cyanobacteriales > Nostocaceae > Nostoc_B. The sequence continues at coordinate 247,673 of NZ_JACJSE010000005.1, read as the reverse complement.
AAATTTCTCCTTCTCGTTCCAAAGCCTGCAAACGGTCAGGGTTGGTGAGTAACGACACCATCACCGGAGAAAGCTTCGACACAAAAATAGCTGCACCAGGCTGGGAGGTGGTGGAAGTGACGAGGGTAACAGGAGTTCTGGTGAAGAACCAAAAACCTGCGATCGCAATTAATACCAGTGCGATCGTACCAGCGACTATAAAACCAAAAAATGAGCTTTGCCGATTCACCATAAAGTTATTAAATACTGACTTTCACAGCCATTTAAGCAGAATTAATGAACAGGGTGTAAGGATGTGAAAGATAGGGATGCGGGTTTAGGTGAATAGAATCATTATTTTCCCTTATACCCCAACACCCTTAACCCCCTACACCCCGCCTGAACAGACAATCTTGAGACTAAGCCTAAAATCACTGAGAATCATTGCTCATGCTAAGGGTCAGATTTTCTGTCAACATAAATGTATAGGATCGTTTACAAAAACTTCATGACAGATAAATCCTTTGGGCAACCCATGACTCAAATTACCGTTGAAGAATTAGCCGAACGTTTAGCTACTGATGCTGTAAATATTCAGTTAGTAGATGTGCGTGAACCCCAAGAATTAGCGATCGCCAGCCTCCCAGGGTTTGTTAACTTACCGTTGAGTGAATATGCCAACTGGAATGAACAAATTTTCACGATGTTGAATCCAGAGGCTGAAACCCTTGTCCTTTGTCATCACGGTGTGCGTTCTGCTCAGATGTGTCAGTGGTTGATTGCTCAAGGATTTACAAATGTCAAAAATATTACAGGTGGTATCGCCGCTTATTCTCAACTAGTTGACCCAGAAATCCCACAATATTAGTCAATAGTCATTGGTCATTTGTCCTGGCTTCTTCCCCCTACACCCAAGGTTGGTGAGCGCACTTGTGCTGAGCGCAGCCGAAGTAGCCGAACCACACCTCTACTCCCGGTTGGTGAGCGCAGCCGAACCACCACTCATCACAATCAGCATTTATCCTGACGACATCTAACTTAAATGGTGAGAAAAATAAGTATCTACCAATACAACTTATTTGTAAAATTTGTGGGAAGATACTTAATAATTAAAAAACTTTAAATTGTCAAACAGCTTTTTTAGCTGAAAAGATTAATTCGTTCAGAGTTAGCAACTCAATTAATGTTGCTGCAAGTAACTATAATATAGATAAAAATTTTGCTATCTTAATTAACCAATATTAATCTTTTTTTGCATTAGCTCAAAAAATTTTTTTCAAACTTTTCTTAAATTTGCTTTCGGTAATACACACCTTATGGAAGTCCAGTTAACCAATCGACAACAGCACATCCTTTGGGCAACAATACGTCACTACATTGCGACAGCAGAACCTGTTGGATCAAAGGTTTTGGTGGAAGAGTATGACTTAGGCGTTAGCTCGGCCACAATTCGCAATGTGATGGGTGCATTAGAAAAATCTGGGCTACTTTATCAACCACATACCTCAGCTGGAAGAATACCTTCTGACTCCGGTTATCGCATTTATGTTGACCAGTTAATTACACCTTCTTTGCGAGACGCTACACGAACAGAAACCTTAGCCAAGGAAGTAGAACTTTCACTCCAACAACGCCTGCATTGGGAAGATTGGAGTTTGGAAGCCCTGATTCATGGAGCCGCACAGATTTTAGCGACATTAAGTGGTTGTATTAGCTTGATTACTATGCCCCAAACTTCAACAGCCTTAGTGCGACATTTACAACTGTTGCAAATTGAAGCTGGTAGAATCATGCTAATTTTAGTCACAGATGGCTATGAAACCCATTCTAAAGTGATGGATTTGCCACCAGAAAAAGAAAATTTGCAACTTGATGCTGAAGTAATTGATCGGGAGTTGCAGATAGTTTCTAACTTCTTAAATAACCATTTGCGGGGGCGGAGTTTATTAGAAATAGCTAACTTAAATTGGAGTGAATTAGACCAAGAATTTCAACTGTATGGCGAATTCTTGAAAAGTTCAGTTGCGGAATTAAGCCGTCGCACTCAAGCACCAACCCCAACACAAATTATGGTGCGTGGTGTCACAGAAGTATTGCGTCAGCCAGAATTTTCTCAATTGCAGCAAGTCAAAACAATTATGCAATTGCTAGAAGAAGAACAAGACAAATTATGCCAATTAATCTTTGATGAACCAGAGACAGAAGATGCAAGTAAATCTAGGGTGACAGTACGAATTGGTGCAGAAAATCCCTTAGAGCCGATACGTACTTGCAGCTTAATTTCTTCTACCTACCGTCGAGGTTCTGTACCGATTGGTAGTGTCGGGGTTTTAGGGCCGACGCGCCTAGATTACGAAAGTGCGATCGCAGTAGTAGCCGCCGCCGCCGATTACCTGTCTGAAGCTTTCAGTTAAACGCTTTCTCGCAATCCCACGGACTAGGTTTGTATCTTTACTAACCCTTGATGATTTGACTGAATCTAGGTTTTAATGGAATTTCCTACCTCATACGTTTCTACTTTACAGAAATACTAGGGTATCATCTCGGAAACTAGAAATGTTGCCAAACGAGTGAAACGCATTTTGTGAGGAAAAATCAAACTTGCAGATAGGCTAGGGAATTCAGTTAATGATCAAAGTTGTGGGATTGTTGTTAATGACCGGATTTTGGTTATTCATGCTTTATGACTGTATTCGCAATGAACCAGACAAGCGGTTATGGCTGTGGGTTTTAATTATTGTCAACTTTTTTGGGGCGATCGCTTACTGTTTTCAACGTTGGATACCGCGAGGACATATCCCAGTTCAGAAGCATTGGCGCAACTTGACAAGCTCTCATAAACGACGCAAAGCAAAACTAAAAGTAAAAAGTATCAAAAAAGCTGCTCAGTATGTTAATTTCAGTCATCATCTCTCAGATGACGTGGAAGGCTTTGATCAACCCACAGCCTTAAATCAGCCTGATTTTAACAACGAAGATGACAATCTCCAAACCCTTTGGCATGAAGCATTTATTGATATTAAAAATAAAAAATTCACCTCTGCCAAGTCTTATTTACACACTCTATTAAAAATAGACCCAGATTATAAATATGGTGATGCTTCTTTAATGTATGGCGAAACATTGTTTGCTTTACAAGAATTTGAAGCCGCTAAACAGCATCTAGAAAACCACATTCAAAATTGGAATCATCCACAAGCCTATATCATCTTGGCGGAAATTCTCTCTCACCAGGGAGATGTCCAGACTGCATGTAATTATCTGGAAACAATTATTGTTAAAATTCAAGAGTCTTCCTACTTCCATTACAAGCGTAAACGGCTGGTCAATAAAGCAGCAAAACTCTTAAGAACCATAAAACGTTAAAATAAATTTATTTTTAAGTTTATGTTGAGGAAAGTATCTCTGTTTTCCCTGTGGGTGGGATTTGTGGTTTATGCTTTTTTCCTAGCACCCCCTGATCAACCTGATACATTCGAGTTAATCAAGAAACTTTCTCTTGGTCAATGGCAAGGAATCAACCCTCTAGTGATTTCCTTGTTTAATCTGATGGGGATTTGGCCTCTTGCCTACAGTGCATTAGCATTTATTGATGGTAGAAATCAAAAAATCCCAGCTTGGCCATTTGCGACTGCATCTTTTGGTGTAGGTGCTTTTGCTTTGTTACCTTATTTATTTCTCCGAGAGCCAAATCAAGAATTTGTTGGCAAAAAAAATATTTTCATCAAGCTGGTAGATGCTCGCCTGACTGGGATTATACTCACCGTAATTGCAGGCATATTAGTTGCTTATGGTGTGCAAGGTGGAGACTGGCAAGATTTTATCCAACAGTGGCAAACTAACCGCTTTATCCATGTGATGAGTTTAGATTTTTGCTTGCTGAGTTTATTATTCCCGGTGTTGCTAGGAGATGATATGGCGCGTCGGGGTTGGAAAAATCATCAAATATTTTGGTTAATCAGTTTGGTTCCGTTATTTGGCCCGTTAATTTATTTGTGTGTCCGTCCAGCTTTACCGGAAGCTGAGACAACAGGTATATCTAAGCAAAAATTGACTGTTAATTAACATTCAACTCAGCACTACTTGTCCCAATCGCTTCATAATCTGCAAAACTTCAGCTAACTCATGTCTTCTAGGAAATAAAGAAAATGTTCGTGATACATCATACTGGGGATTTTCATTGAAAGTGAGCTTAAGAAATACAAACTCATCACCGTTTGTCGCCATTCCAAACACAGGTTTATTGCTTTCAGAGTTAGTCAGCATATAAGCTAATAACTGTGGTAATGCTGCGGGTACAGGAATGCTAGTTCGTTTCGACTCCACAACCAAAATCCAAAGCCTATCTTGTACAGTTAGGGTATCAATAAAGCCGCGAATTGTTTCTTCAGGATCTTCAAGTTCTAATGCGACTCCATAAGGTGAACGAATTCGGTATGGAGGATCGAGAAATCCTGCAAGTTCTAGTAAAGGTGAAACTACTAAAAGATTAATCGTACCTTCTAAAAGTAACCCATCAACCCGGTGATAATCGTAGCGTTGCTTAATCCGAGTAATACCCGCCTGTTCTTGGGGATTGAGTTCGGTTAATTCTTCAAACCATTCCAAGAAAAAGCGATCGCTATCAGCTTGAGTTAAATTACAACGAGTTTGTAAATCACTCAAGCTTTTAATAGTGTCAGTAATACCAACGCCAGAAACCATCTGTTGTTATCTGTTTATTACTTTATAGTGTAGCAGTTGTAGGCAATTTACTGGTATAAGCTTTTTAATTCACAAACTCATTCACATGCAGCCAAACTTTCTCTATCAAATCAACATCATCTGCATTAAACCACTTAATTTGCGGATATGCTCTAAACCAAGTACGCTGGCGTTTGGCAAATTGTCTTGTATGCAAAACTGTTAATTCTTGTGCTGTATTTAAAGTAATCTCACCCGATAAATATTGCTTGATTTCTTGATATCCCAAAGTGTTTAACAATGATAAATCAGCACCATATTTTTGACATAAATATTCCACTTCAGCCACTAAACCATCGGCAATCATTTGTTCAGTCCGCTTGTGAATGCGTGTGTCTAATCTTTCCACATCACAATCTAAACCAATCTGCAAAATCGGGTAATCTGGCGGGTTTTCACCTTGTTGTTGAGATATGGGATTTCCTGTTATGTAAAATACTTCTAATGCGCGTAAAGTCCGAACGGGATCATTGGGATGAATTTTTTGTGCGGCGATGGGATCAACTTGTTGCAACATACTATAAAGTTGATTTTGACCGAGAGATTCTAACTGCGATCGCAATTCATAATCAGGCGCGACTCTGGGAATTTTCATCCCCTGCACAATGGAACGAATATATAAACCAGTCCCACCCACCAATAAAATTGGCTCAACACTAAAAGACGCAATCAAAGCCTGTGCTTGTTCTTGATAATCTGCTACCGTCATTGTTTCTGTTGGTTCGCAGATATCTATTAAATAATGTGGCACTAATTTTTGTTCTGCTAACGTTGGTTTAGCTGTGCCAATGTTAAACTCTCGGTAAACCTGACGGGAGTCTGCACTGAGAATCACAGAACCCAATCTTTGCGCTAAAGTTAAACCTAAACCAGATTTACCTGTGGCAGTCGCACCACAAATCACAATTAATTTAGTCATTGATTAATGGTCAATTGTCATTGGTCAATAGTCAATAGTTTGTTGCTCCCCAACAATGGTATATTTGTACTATATTCTCAATAGTTGAGAACCATGTTAACCTCTCAAAGAAGTATTTTTATTGAGGTTTTATAAAGTCATCTTTAAAAATGCTCTGTGTCCATAAGTGCTGAAAGAAGTGATTTCGGAAAAAATTAGATTATCTATCGGGAAAACTTATGGGGATACATCCCCTAGATAAACTTCTCACAAAAATGCCCTACAGTCGTCACTAAGGCTTTTGTGTTAAAATTTTGGTGTGTTTTTACTTTTTCAGCCTTTTGGCGATTTCAACCCCACGCATCAGGAGAATTTTCATGACGAGCAGTTACAGTGCCGATCAGATTCAAGTTCTGGAAGGTCTGGAAGCCGTCCGCAAACGACCGGGGATGTACATTGGTTCTACCGGGCCGCGAGGACTCCACCATTTAGTTTATGAGGTGGTAGATAACTCTGTTGATGAAGCATTAGCAGGATACTGCACGCATATAGAGATAGAGATTAATGCGGATGGTTCTTTGACTGTAACAGATGACGGTCGGGGTATTCCTACTGATACTCATTCGCGGACTGGGAAATCGGCTTTGGAAACCGTAATGACAGTGCTGCACGCTGGCGGTAAGTTTGGCGGTGGCGGCTACAAAGTTTCTGGAGGATTGCACGGGGTTGGGATTTCTGTAGTAAATGCCTTGTCTGAAGTTGTAGAAGTTACAGTCTGGCGCGATAAAAAGGTTCACACCCAACGCTATGAACGGGGTGTACCAGTGACTGAATTGGTAGCGAAGCCATATAAAGAAGCGCGAACTGGGACTTCTGTAACTTTCAAACCCGATATTCAAATTTTTACTACTGGTATTGAGTTTGATTACATCACCCTAGCAGGCCGTCTGCGAGAGTTGGCTTATCTGAATGCTGGGGTGAAGATTACTTTCACAGACAATCGTTTAGAAATTCTCAAAAGCGATACACCCAAGGTCGAAACTTATGAATACAAGGGTGGGATTAAAGAATATATCGCTTACCTGAACCGGGAGAAGCAGCCACTCCATGAAGAAATTATTTATGTCCAGGGAGAACGCAGTAACGTTCAAATCGAAGTGGCGTTGCAGTGGTGTACTGATGCTTACACAGACAACGTTCTAGGTTTTGCTAATAATATCCGCACCGTTGATGGCGGGACGCATTTAGAAGGTTTAAAGGCAGTTTTAACGAGAACCTTAAATGCGATCGCCCGTAAACGAAATAAAATCAAAGAAAATGAACCCAACCTCAGTGGTGAACACGTCCGTGAAGGTTTAACCGCAGTCATTTCTGTCAAAGTCCCTGATCCTGAATTTGAAGGACAAACCAAAACCAAACTTGGTAACACTGAAGTGCGCGGGATTGTTGATTCTTTGGTAGGCGAAGTTCTCACGGAATACCTCGAATTTCATCCGGGGATAGCAGACTCTATCTTAGATAAAGCCATCCAAGCTTTTAAAGCCGCAGAAGCCGCACGCCACGCACGGGAGTTAGTACGGCGTAAATCTGTACTGGAATCCTCGCCATTACCTGGTAAATTAGCAGATTGTAGCTCCCGCGATCCTAGCGAATCTGAAATTTATATTGTGGAAGGTGATTCTGCGGGTGGTAGCGCCAAACAAGGACGCGATCGCCGCACTCAAGCTATCCTCCCCCTGCGTGGTAAAATCCTGAACATCGAAAAAACTGACGATTCTAAAATCTATAAAAACAACGAAATTCAGGCGTTAATCACAGCCTTGGGTTTAGGCGTAAAAGGTGAAGAATTTGACTCTACCCAGCTGCGCTACCACCGCATTATTATCATGACCGACGCGGACGTAGACGGGGCGCACATCCGCACGTTGCTGTTAACATTCTTCTACAGATATCAGCGATCGCTAATTGAGCAAGGTTTCATATATATCGCTTGTCCTCCTTTATATAAAGTAGAACGCGGCAAAAATCACGAGTATTGCTATAGCGAACGAGAACTACAACAAGCAATTGCCAAGTTCCCGGCTAATGCGAACTATACCATTCAACGCTTCAAAGGTTTGGGTGAAATGATGCCCGAACAACTCTGGACAACGACAATGAACCCAGAAACCCGCACCCTCAAGCAAGTTGAAATTGAAGACGCTGCCGAAGCCGATCGCATTTTTACCATTTTAATGGGCGATCGCGTGGCACCTCGACGCGAGTTTATCGAAACTTACGGTTCTAAACTCAATTTAGCAGAACTTGATATATAATATCAAGCTAATATCAATTATCCTGATGTGCAGTAATGGTAGGTAATGGGCGATCGCTCATTACCTTTTTTTATGTCCGATCAGATTCTGGCTGACGATATCCCAATACAGTTCAGTTAAGGCAACAACTTAGACTGGTGTAGGTTGAGTGGAGGAACGGAACCCAACATTCACGCATACTTTGTTGGGTTACGCTATCGCTACACCCAACCTACTATTCTCTTAACTGAACTTTATTGGATTATATCGTGTCGCGGAAAGACTTATCATTAAGACAGAACCGGAGGTAGCACCTCGACCCGACGACCAAAAGCAGGCCATTAGAGAGTTTTAACCTCTAGCCTCTAACCCCTAGCCCCTAACCTCTAGCCTCTAGCCTCTATCCCTACGTAAATTTGTGATAAGTATTATTTCCTGGTTCTAAAAGTTGTTTGATAAAATACATAATTATTAATTAATAAGGTTATTAGTTTTCTTTTTGTCATAAAAGTGCATAAAAACTTTTTTTTGTCAAGTTAGTGGTCAAGTGGGGTGAATACCTAAATCCCAACTTCATTGGCATTTAGCCAAAATTCAAAATCCCTAATCAAGAATTTGTGTAGTCAAATTTCCTTCTAGCCGGAAAAGCATTTGTTATCCTTAAGGTGCGAAGCTTCATCTTGTATACCAACAAAATTGGTTAAGTGTTTAAGGATGTTGAAGATTACACAAAGTCATCATTTTCTTCATAAACCAGTAGTATATTTAACATATGCGTACGTGAGCAAAATTAACTAACTAGATTCTCCACCAAGGCGCTAACTTCACCTATGTCCAACTTACCAGTTACTAGCGGCAAAAATTTGTGGAATATAGTACATGCAAACATCTTGATGTTGTCTTGCTAACATAGCTAATTTGTCTGTATCCAATAAACTTTTGCCGTGAACAGATAAATATCTAAATTAGCAACTGTCAAATTCTTTATAAATTGATTAAAATATCCTTGTATACAATAGGAGCAGTTTGTCAAGATTCATAGGGTTGAAATCTCATCTGTGCGCTAATGTGTGAATAAGACCAACTCAGTTAAAACTTTATTGAACGCCATCTGGCAGATTCTGCCTTACTCTCAACTCCTCAGTTAAGGTAACTGGCATCAACCAAAGTTTAGTGTCTTGATATTAGCAGCATCTTTATGACTGCTTTATATAGCATGACTGCATAACTGTTTGGGATGAGTCATTTATAAAGGAAATGTAAAAATATGCCTCTCAAGACTTCTTGCCTAAGTTAATATAAAACACACTGTTTCTCGGTAATTAATGTTGTAGTTAATACCTAAAATTGTGTGAGGGTGAGAGTAATTTCCTTTGAATGTAAAGATGAGTCCACTGTAATTCCAAAAAGGTTTAAAGAAAATTTAAGGGAATACCTAGCCTTTCTTATATCTTTTTGATAATAGTGGCTTTAACTTACTTAATGACTTCATGATTAACACACAAAAAGAGTGCAATTTTTGTGAAACAGGCTACAATCGGAACAGTCTTTGTAAGAAAATATGCCAGCAATCATAATTGTTTATATGAAGTGGTGAATTTTTGAGCAACACAAAGACAAGTCCTGTTTTAAACAAACAAGTTAAAAGTTGTGTGCGACAGCAACACGCGACTATTAATAAAGTGAGTAAGTCAGCAGTCAACGCGACTTTTCACACTTCAATAAATAACTCCTCCAAAATGGAGTAAAACCACCGAAAAGTTTTCAGGGAAAACAGCCTAAAACCCGATTTTTCGGTTGTTAAATAGCCCTCATAACAAGAGTGCTAAATACATCTTGAGTAATTGAAGTAATTGATTCTGCAAGGAGCATGAGGAACGCGGCATGAACCAGGCTAACAACGTACTCGAAAGCAATTATCAGCCTGACCTAGAAATAATAAATCAGCCTGATTTCGAGGAGTTAGAAGACCTCCTGATCGAAGAAGAGGATGACTTGCTTCTCGTTGATGACGGCGACATGGATGAATTTTTAGAGCCTCAGTCTGATGAGGACGACGCAAAGTCTGGAAAAGCCGCTAAATCGCGTCGTCGCACACAAAGCAAGAAAAAGCATTACACCGAAGATTCAATTCGTCTTTACTTGCAAGAAATTGGGCGAATTCGCTTATTGCGGGCTGATGAAGAAATTGAATTAGCACGGAAAATCGCCGATTTACTGGAATTAGAAAGAGTCAGAGAAAGACTCTCAGAACAGTTAGATCGCGATCCCCGTGATAGTGAATGGGCAGAAGCAGTACAATTGCCGTTGCCAGCTTTTCGTTATCGTCTGCACATTGGCCGGAGAGCAAAAGATAAAATGGTGCAGTCAAACCTCCGGTTGGTGGTTTCGATTGCGAAGAAATACATGAACCGTGGTTTATCATTCCAAGACTTAATTCAAGAAGGTAGCCTTGGTTTGATTCGTGCGGCGGAAAAATTCGACCACGAAAAAGGTTATAAATTCTCCACCTACGCTACATGGTGGATTCGTCAGGCCATCACCAGAGCGATCGCTGATCAATCTCGGACTATCCGCCTACCAGTTCACCTTTACGAAACTATATCCCGGATTAAGAAAACCACCAAGCTACTTTCTCAAGAAATGGGTCGCAAACCTACAGAAGAAGAAATTGCGACTCGGATGGAAATGACCATCGAGAAACTGCGGTTTATTGCTAAATCTGCACAGCTACCAATTTCCTTAGAAACCCCCATTGGTAAAGAAGAAGATTCTCGCTTGGGTGATTTTATTGAATCTGATGGTGAAACCCCAGAAGATCAAGTTTCTAAGAACTTGTTGCGGGAAGATTTAGAAAAAGTTCTGGATAGCCTCAGCCCCCGCGAACGCGATGTTCTTAGACTGCGTTACGGCTTGGATGATGGACGGATGAAAACCCTGGAAGAAATTGGCCAAATTTTCAACGTTACCCGCGAACGTATTCGTCAAATTGAAGCCAAAGCCCTCCGCAAATTACGCCACCCCAACCGTAATAGTGTCCTCAAGGAATATATTCGGTAGTCAACCAATTTTAGATTTTGGATTTTAGATTTACTCCAACTCCAAGGAAAGGGGTCTGAACTAATAATCCAAAGTCCAAAATTTAAAATCTCAAATTTGGAGATTCAACAATTAATAGTCATCAGTTTCTAACAAATGACTATTGACTAAGGACAAATAACAAGAATAAACAACCTGGTAGTTAATTGCTACCAGGTTTTTATTTTTCATATTCTTAAAAAAGTGAGTTCGTTACTTAAAACTTAAAGAATTCCCCAGAAATGTAGGAAGCCTTGACCAGAAAATAATTCAATCAACACCGCAGCTAAAAAGCCAATCATTGCTAAACGACCATTCCAAATTTCTGCTTGTGGAGTAAAACCCCAACGCCAAGCATTACGATCTTCAACTACAGGAGCGGTGATTTTTGTGGTTGTGTTAGTCATTGTTAAAACTCCAAACTGGATTTACTCAAGATTTATTGCCTTATGTAAACTAATATAACAACTTTTTTAAGAAATGCAACATTTGTTGATATTCACCAAAGTGCGATCGCACCGAACTATTCTCATACCAATAAATTGTGTAGAGACAAAAAACTGTTTGCTCTGATAAACAATGAAGGTATGGGGCAGATTATGTATTAGTTAACAAAACAAATAACCGGAAAAATCTCTCTTCCGGTTGATCATTAATCTGTAAATTTGATATAGCAATCCTATCTGAGTTGTGAAAAAGTATTCTTTTTAACGAACCGCAAAGGACGCATAGACGCGATAGCGGCTTCCCGCAGGGTAGGACACAAAGAAAGAGAGGAAGGAAAAGAAAGGAAATTTCACGAATGATTTAGCACTGCTATGGGAGTTCCGCAATCATAAATCCGCTACACACTCTTGTTCTGATTTGTGAATTCTGACTGCTGAGTTCTTCTTCAATAATTTTTTCTGATTTTTCCTATATTTTGACTACTGAATTCTTACGAATCAAGACTGAACCAGATGAGAGCGCACATCAACAACAGCAATAATTTTCTCATCTCGATTGAGTTGCAGAATGCTTTCGCCTGTTGTATCTCTAGTCAAAACCGGGACTGTATCTACAGTTAGCCGGACTACACGCTCTTTATTGGTGATGAGTGCGACTTCTGGGGTAGTTGCCTTCACCATACTGGCTAAGTTGTCGGTTTTACTCGCAAACTTCAGTGCTTGTGTACCTAAATCGCCACGGTTCGCTGCTCTTAATTGACTTGCGGGCATCCGCTTGGCGTATCCTTGTTGAGTCACTAACAGCAATTGGTCATCTTTACCCACAGTTGCACAGCCAACCATCTGCTGATTTCGCAACAGTCGAAAGGCTTGTAAACCCATCGCGGTTCTACCCATAACAGTTAACTGTTCGTCATTCACCGCAAACCGCAATAATCGCCCACCGGAACTAGCTAAAATTAAATGTTCTCCTGTGGTGGTGAACTGAGTAAATAACAATTCATCATCGTCTTTGAGTTTGACAATTGTGATTCCGCGACGAGTCAGGTTAGTAAATTCTGCCAAAGATAACCGCTTGATTCTGCCTTGTTTTGTCAGGAGAATCATTTGCTTGGAGTCGAAATCTGCTGGTAATAAAAAGCGGCTGACAACAGGTTCTTGACTGCCTTGGGCTGTAGTGGTGAGTGTGGTAATTAATGGTGTTCCCCGTGGAGAACGACCCGTAGTTAAGGGAATGTCGCCGACTCGCACAGGATAAACTTTGCCACCACTGGTCAGAATGAGTAAATCTTGGTTTGTATCGGTTAATTCCGTTTGGATGAGGAAATCATTGTCTGGTAGACCATTTTCTACTTTTGATTTTTTCCCAGTGGTGGCTAGGCGACGGACATAACCCCGTTGGGTAAACTCCAGAATTGCGTCTTCCGCAGGCTGTTCGATGGCGGGACTTTCTTCAGTTTCTTCGGTTTTACGACTTCTAGAACCTTCTGCTGTTTTGCTTTTTGGGAATTCCTCGGCTACGCTGAGGCCTAGCTTAGTACGTCGCGGATCATTATACTTGCGCTTGAGCGATCGCAAATCTTTTTTCAGTGACTTTAACAATTCCCGGCGATCGCTAAGTAAGTTTTGCAATAAGGCAATTTGTGAAGTGAGTTGCTCAAATTCTTGCTGCAAATTCTGTTGTTCTAAACTTGTTAAGCGCCGCAAAGGCATAGCTAAAATTGCGTCTGCTTGCGTCTCACTTAAATTTAACTGGCTACTCAAATTCATTTTGGCTGTACTACCGTCAGCAGCTTGGCGCAAAATGCTAATCACTTCATCGACTTGAGATAAGGCTTTGAGTAAACCCTCAACTATATGCAAGCGACTTTCAGCTTTACCTAATTCGTAACTATAGCGACGGTTGAGGGTTGCTTCTCGGAAATTGAGAAACTCTTGTAACAATTGACGCAGGCTTAATTGCCGGGGTTGTCCTTCGACAATTGCCAGTAAAATTGCCCCAAAATTAGTTTGTAAAGCAGTTTGATGATACAAATGTTGCAATACTTCTTGGGGATTTGTATCACGTTTGAGTTCAATGACTACCCGCATCCCTTCGCGATCGCTTTCATCACGAATATCAGAAATACCCTGCAAGCGTCCTTGGTTAACTAACTCTGCGACCTTTTCAATCCAGCCAGCCTTATTCACTTGATAAGGCAATTCCGTAATTACAATGGCTGTCCGGCGCTTTGTTCCCTTCCCGCCAGCAACTTCTTCAATTTGGGCAACACCCCGTAAGATAATTCCACCTTTACCTGTGGTGTATGCTTCTCTAATGCCTGCATCACCCACAATTTCCCCACCAGTAGGAAAGTCTGGCCCTGGAATTAACTCTAATAACTTTTCATCCGCTAAATCTGGCTGGTCGATTAAAGCAATTAAGCCATCAACAATTTCCCCCAAATTGTGCGGCGGAATATTCGTGGCCATACCCACAGCAATTCCCGCACAACCATTGAGTAACAAAAAGGGTAACTGTGCAGGTAATACTGTGGGTTCTTGCTGGGAATTATCAAAGTTGCCGATAAATTCTACAGTTTCTTCACCGATTTCTGTCAGCATCCCCTCATGGCTAATGGATGCTAAACGAGTTTCGGTGTAACGCATGGCGGCTGGTGGGTCATTATCCACGCTGCCAAAATTGCCATGTCCTGCTAGTAAAGGATAACGGCTGGAAAAATCTTGCACCAACCTCACCAAAGCATCATAAACTGCTTGATCACCGTGGGGGTGGTATTTACCTAGTACATCACCCACCACACGCGCACATTTACGATACGGTCTGTCTGGTGTTAAACCTAGTTCGTGCATGGCATATAAAATGCGCCGATGCACAGGCTTTAAGCCATCGCGGACATCTGGCAAAGCTCGCCCAACAATCACACTCATGGCATATTCTAGATAAGACCTTTGCATCTCGGTGTGCAAGGCTGTTGTAATTACCTGTCCCGTTGAGAGAAGGTTTAACTGTTTTGCCATGAGTTTTTTCCCTGAAAGTTAACTACACAAAAATCTCTATAACTGAACAATGCAGCAAACACAGCATAACGGATGAAAAGACATTCCTAACACAATCTTGTTAGCCACAGGATAAACGGCAGTAGTATTATCCTTGATGACGGGAACATACATTAGTGATTAAAAAAGAGCTAGACAACTTTGCTGCTCAGTGCATTCTTCCCTTAACCTCTATTAATAAAATTCTCATGAAAACAGTTTTAATTGTTGAAGACGATCTAATTAATGCTCGCGTTTTTTCCAAAATTTTGACTAAGCGCGGTGGACTAGATGTAAAACATACCGAAAATGTCGAAGAAGTAATCCAAATTGCTCAGTCTGGGAACGCCGACTTAATTTTAATGGATGTTTCTTTGTCTAGAAGTGTCTATCAAGGTAAATCTGTTGATGGTATCAAAATTACCCAAATGTTAAAGGCTGATCCACAAACAGCCAAATTACCGATCATTTTAGTGACTGCACACGCGATGGAAGGCGATCGCGAGAACTTCCTCAAGCAAAGCGGCGCTGACGGTTACATCTCTAAGCCTGTTGTTGACCACCAACAATTTGTTGACCAAATCATGGCACTGCTTCCCCATTCATGACCGCTAGGAATTAACTAGACTCTGTGAAAATATTCGCCCGAAAGCACAGTGTTTTTGGGCGAATATTTTCCTTTTATCTAGTATATGTGTACTATAAGATACGTTTTTCCGCAAGTAGTAGTGAGAAAAAAGTGCTGAGTGCTGAGTAAGAGTCGAGATTAATCATCAGAACCATCATATTTGGTAAATGCCCTACACCGCGTAGCGGTCTTTTGACTCAGCACTTTCAACTCAGCACTCAGCACTCCTTACTGCGTTGGCTGTTGCTGTAGAGCTGCTTGAATGCGGGGCAGTTCTAAAAATTTCTTAGTATCAGTTAGTAAACGTTCACCCCAAAGATTTTCTTTTAAAAAATCTAAATCAGCGTAACGCTGATCAATACGTAAAGCGTTTTCTCCCAATGTCAAACTTTGTTGACGATCGCCTTTAGTATATAGTGCGACTGCTAAAGCTAATAAAGGTTCAGCCGCTTGCTTATCGATAGATATAGCCGTTTGCCATTGCTTAATGGCAGCATCAGTTTGACCCTGTTCGTATTGAATTAAGCCAATGTTATTAATTGCCGCCCAGAATTTTTTATTTTGGGCAACAGCTTGATTATATTGGGCGATCGCCTCTGGTAATTTACCCAGCATATAGTAGGCATTACCTAAATCAAACAAAGCTTCTGGGTCATTGGGTTTGAGCTTTAAACCTGCTTGATAATTAGTAACTGCCGCATCATACTGTTTCTGTTGAAAATTAGCCGAACCCATCGCAAAAAAAACATCGGCATTTTTAGGGTTGAGCGATTGTGCTTTTTTCAAAGCTGCAAGCGCCGGCTCAAATTCCCGATTTTGTAAATGCAAACCACCCAACAGCAACCAAACTTTATCATTTTTGGGAGCCAGTTGGCTGGCCAACCGCGCTCTTGGTAAAGCTAAATCAATCTGCTGAAACTGAGCGAGTTGCGCTGCTTCTTGAGCTAAAGCCAAACCTTGCTTCTCCAGTTTTGCTGGATCTAGTTGCAGGGTATGGGGAACGAGTGCCTGTGCATGAGCTACTTGGGGTAAACTCAACAAACTACAGGCAACCAGAAATGAAATCAAACCAACGTGTTTAGGCACACTACCGCCTCTTACCACAAATCGAATCATCTGTCAGTTAGCTTAAACGATCTCCACTTTAGCTGACAGGCCAAGTTTACAGTCGTTAGCAATGGCTGTATTCATCACCTTAGCTTAATTGAGTTGGGAGTGGGGAGTTGGGAGTGGTGAAGGTTAGGGAGAAACACCAGACGATTGGAAATCGCCGTTTATCTTGCACACAAACAAAGTCCACACTTCGACTTCGCTCAGTGACCGCACTTCGGCTACTTCGGCTGCGCTCAGTACAAGTTCGCTCAGTGAACACACTTCGAGGACTATCTAAAAACCCGCGCAGGCGAGTTTAGTTTGTATAACCCCAGCCCAGACTTCAGTCTGAGGGCTATGTGCTGAAAGTGGATGCACCCTTCCCTATTCCCTACTCCCCATTCCCTATCTCCCCAGTATTGACATCAGCATGAACCAAGCATAAATTCATCAGTATGTAGTTACTTCTGTATGGCTCGTAAACCTAAAATTACTAATCAGCAAATTTTAGAAGCTGCTCGCCAAGTTTTCTTTCAGCAAGGTTTTAGTGGTTCCACAATCGAAATTGCTCAGTTGGCTGGTATTTCTGAGGCTTTAATTTTCAAGCGTTTTTCTACAAAAGAAGAATTGTTTTTTGCGGCAATGGGGCTTCCAGAAAAGGCTTTGTGGATGAAAGAATTGGAAAACTTATGCGGCAAGGGTAATCTCAAAGAAAATCTGATTCAGGTCTGTTTTCAAATTCTGGAATTTTACAGTGAAGTCCTACCCCGGTTTATGATGTTGCGTTCTCGTGGCAATGCCATTCCAGAAAATTGTATGACCAAAGAACAAGGGCCAGTACAAGATGTAAAAGTACTTACTGATTTTCTAGAACAAGAAATTAGTCTCAGTAGATTGCGTCCAGTTAATGCCAAAATAATTGCTCATATTTTAGTAGGAACTCTGATGAACTACGCCCTCTCAGAACAACTACATTTCTCGCCAAATCATTGCCAAACAGAAGCTATTCCAGACTTTGATTTAAAACAGCAACCAAAAGTAGAGTTTTCATTTGTACAGGGTTTGATAGAAGCAATTTGGTTGGGGATTGCACCGATTTAATCCAAATAGGGCTTAGGCGGTGAGATGAAAATCAAGGGTGTAGGGGTGTAGGAGTGTGGGGAGTGTGGGGAGTGTGGGGGGAAAGATTTCTTTACCATCCTCCCACACTTCCCACTCCCAACTCCCGTCCTGCACAGATAATCACACCAAATTACTATACTAGCGATCGCCCTGTGCCGAATTCTACCTGTTAGCAGTTAACATAAAACAGCTGTTGAACTGAGTCTACTGGGGCAGAATAGAAAGCATGTCCATTGAATCAAACTCACCCAAACCCCAAAACCCAGAACCTTTAACCGAAGAGGAACCAAACGATTTCGATCATGGCTTGATGGATAATCATGTCAATCCCGAAGCACTGACGGCACAACAAGCTTTAGCGGCGATTTCATCTTTGCAATCATCGCAAAATAATGCCGTTATGCAGCAAGCCCGTTCTCAGGTACTACAACGCTCTATTCCGCACTTTACAGTTAAACCCAGGGCATTAATCGTCACGGTAGCAGCGATCGCTATGACTTTGCTGGGAGTGATCATCAATAACTGGATAATTGGAATTTTGGGAACCTTGGTGACTTTGGTATTATCTCTAGCGATGCTCTTGCCTTGGTTGCAATATGTCCTCAAAGAATGGTTTACACCAGAAGACAGAACCTTGTTTGTTGGTTTTTTGGGATTAATCGCTGCATTGGTAGGCTTGATCAAATTTTCTGGTACAGGCGATCGCTTACTGATGTTTGGGCAAAAAATCAACTGGGAAGCTTCTGGTACATTAGCAGAATGGTTTGGAGCATTGGGGCAAATTTTAATTGCCATTATTGCTGTTTATGTAGCTTGGCGACAGTATGTAATTTCCAAAGACCTGACCATTCAACAAAATTTGCTGACAGTTCAACAAAATATCATTACTCAACAGCAGACCATAGATTCTTATTTCCAGGGCGTTTCTGACTTGGTGTTAGATGAAGAAGGCTTACTAGAGGACTGGCCCCAAGAAAGAGCGATCGCAGAAGGTCGCACAGCAGCCATTTTTAGTAGTGTTGATGGTAGTGGTAAAGCCAAAATTCTCCGCTTTTTATCCCGTTCTAAGCTACTCACACCCTTAAAACGCGATCGGCGCTTAGGTCGAGCCATTCTCAACGGTATGGGTGGTTATGAAGAAGACCGCCTAGAAGGTGTGCGTGTAATTGACTTAGGTGTAATGTTAGCCGCAGCCGACCTTTCCGCAACAGATTTACGCTGGACTGACTTGAGTGAAGCGAATTTAGTCCGTGTCAACCTGAGTGATTGCGACTTGGTAAAAGCCAACCTCTCGCGCACCATTTTGTATAATGCCAATCTTAGGGGCGCAGACCTCAATGGAGTACGTTTATTTTATGGCTCCCTAGAGAAAGCCTCACCCCGTAGCCGCTCAGAACCACCCAACTACGAAACTGGTGAACACACAGGTGCTGTCATTGAAAATGCCGACTTCACCAACGCCCAAAGAATTTCTGAAACTAACCGTTACTACTGCTGTGCTTGGGGTGGAGAAGCAACTAGAGCCACCATTCCCGGCGGTTGTGAAGGTATTCCCAACTTATTGGGGAGATAAATCAAGTCAAAAGTCAAAAGTTAAAAGTCAAAAATTCTCTATCTTTTGGCTTCTCCGTAGGGGTGTAGCCCGGATTTCTCACCACACCTTTCAAAGCCTGTGCAGGGGAGCAGGGGAGCAGGGGAGAATGAAGGTACTCTCTCCCCTGCCCCTCCGCACCTCTGCCCCATCAAACGCCTGAAGCTTGTGAGAAATGCGGGTGTAGGTGTTCAAAACCCTCACACCCTCAAACCCTTACACCCATTCTTCACCGACAATCTTTGTTCCCAACTCCTATTGCACCAACTTACTGAGTCAAACTTCATCCCCTCCCTTATCTACCTTGTCCCCCTTGTCCCCCTTATCTCCCCTGTCCCCCCTTCCCCTACACCCCCAATACCTCCTCGCCCTCTGCCTCCCAAATCGCCTTGTCGTTCACAGACAAAACCTTGGCGTTGCCAAAACTGCATATTTACATCGGTGAGTTCAACAACAGATGAGCATTGTGGTTGGACAAATTGACTGATCACAGCCCAAAATAAACTGCGTGTAATATCAAATACTGTTTTCCACCAATATTCCTGATTTGCGGGACGACCTTTTTCCTTGACTACTTCTGGTTCTACCCAAATACCATGCGCCCCTAAAAGGATCTGCGCCATCCATTTGGCTCTCGGAAAGTGACTTGGTGAACTAATTAACTTAACTTTATGTACTTTCCAGCGTTTGAGAATCGGAATGCCGTAATAGAAATTATCAAAGGTGGAATTGGCGCAATTTTCTAACCACACGTTTTCTAAATCTGCTGTTTCCCTTTCAAAAATCAGCTTTATACAAGGGTCGAGCGAACCACGAGAAATTAAAATTGGAATTTTGGGATTTTCTTTGGCTTGTTGGGCAACATAGATTTCACGGCGAATGCTACCACCAAGGACAAATAAAGCGTCCACTGGCTTGGAGGATGCCGGAACTAAGGTTATAGTGATGAAAATTAGCCAGCAGCCCAAAATTAAGCATAAAGTACGTAATATTTTTTGTAACAATTGCAACCATTGTCTGATTTTTCTTTGGTCAAGAATTGATGAAATACGAGTAAATTTATGTCTCATGTCATAGCTAAAAAAAGCTAAGTTAAATAATATCCAAAATGCCAGCAGTCCATTCAACAAAATGCTATCTTATAAAATTAATATAGGGTGTAAATATGACACGGTTAAAAGTGTCACAATACTTGTATAGGACTCGATAAGACTGCTAAGTTATTTAGCAGAAGTATGGCTACGACACTAATGGTAAGTAAGGCAAAATTATCAAGATAATTCCGAGGGGAAAATAATGAAGAAAGCTTAACTGAAAATAGATTATAAAAACTTAAAAGTCTCTGAAAAGTCTGATTGCTAAACTTTCAACAAAACAACCATTCCAGCTAATATACATGAACCAATCTGCGAAACGTTACTCGCCCCTCCAACTGGCCATGATTGGTGGAGCGATCGCCACAACCGCTACCGTGTCCGTATTCGGCCCTGCTTGGACTCGTTGCGTTCGTGCCGCCCTACAAGATAGCCCCAAAGCCTTAGTTGACCAAGTGTGGCAACTGGTAAATCGTGAGTATGTTGATGGTAATTTTAATCAACAAGATTGGCAAGCAACTAGGCAGAGCTTATTAAGTAAAGATTATGCT
Source organism: Aulosira sp. FACHB-615 (assembly GCF_014698045.1). Taxonomy (GTDB): domain Bacteria; phylum Cyanobacteriota; class Cyanobacteriia; order Cyanobacteriales; family Nostocaceae; genus Nostoc_B. The sequence goes on along the minus strand of NZ_JACJSE010000005.1, from coordinate 227,118 downwards.
TCTAAACAAGAAGCCTACATCGCTATCCGCGAAGCTTTACAAAGATTGGGCGATCCATATACAAGATTCATGGACCCTAAACAGTATGAAGCTCTCACCAGTCAAACTTCTGGGGAAGTCTCTGGTATTGGTATTCGGATGGAAGTGAACGAAAAAACTCAACGGCTGACGGTTGTCGAAGCCATAGAGAATTCGCCAGCGTTGAAAGCAGGGATTAAAGCTGGGGATGAGATATTAGCAATTGATGGAAAACCCACTTTGAAGCTGAAGGTGGATGATGCTTCTAAACTAATTCGTGGTCAAGCAGGTACACCAATCACATTACGCTTGGAAAGAAGTGGACAAGGTGCTTTTGATTTGAAACTGACAAGAGCAACCATTGAAGTACCGACTGTTAGTTATAACCTCAAGCAAGAAGGTAATCGCCGTGTAGGTTATATCCGCTTAAGAGAGTTTAGTGGCCACGCCGCCGATCAAATGCGTCGAGCCATTCGAGATTTAAATGGTAAGAAAGTTGATGCTTTTGTCTTAGATTTGCGTGGTAACCCTGGTGGTTTGTTGCAAGCTAGTATTGAAATTGCGCGGATGTGGATGGATAATGGTTCGATCGTCCGCACAGTTGACCGTCAAGGTAGCAGCGAACAAACCAGAGCAAATCGCACAGCTTTAACAAAACTCCCCTTGGCAATTTTAGTAGATGGTAACTCCGCTAGTGCCAGCGAAATTTTGACCGGGGCGCTCAAAGATAATAAACGCGCCGTAGTTATTGGTAGTCAAACCTTTGGTAAGGCTTTAGTCCAATCAGTACATGAACTATCTGATGGTTCTGGTTTAGCGGTGACTATTGCTCATTACTACACCCCACTGGGAACTGATATTAACCATAAGGGTATTACTCCCGATATCAAGATTGATTTAACCGAAGCACAAGAGCGTCAATTGGCATCTAACCCCGGTTTAATCGGCACTTCTAGCGATCCACAGTATGCAAGAGCGATCGCAGCTTTGTCTAGTAACAGTTTTGCTCAGTCTTCTGTGATTCAAAACATCCCGCCTGTGAGTGCGAGTGCTGAAACCTTGAAGTTCTAGTGATTTCAGGTTCATGTATGAGGGTTTGTTAATCTAAATTGCTGGAGTAAAAAAACTACCTGATGAAATCTACATAGAATTAGGGAATTGGGAATAATAATGAGTAATCTAATTGCCAAAATCCCTAATTTTTATGAATCATCAGTCAATTGATACAACCACCGCCGCCAAATTTTTGCCAATGGTTTCGGTGGTTGTTCCTATTTATAATGCTGAAGCAGATTTATCAGCGTTGATTGCTTGTTTGTCGGCGCAAACCTACCCCCAAGACCGAGTAGAATACTTGTTGGTAGACAATAACAGTAGCGATCGCACCTTAGCTTTACTCCAAGAAGCGGCGGTAAATTCCGCAATTAAAATTAGTGCGTTAAGCGAAAACAAAATTCAAAGTTCTTACGCTGCAAGAAATACAGGAATTCGCGCTGCAACCGGAGAAATTATTGCTTTTACAGATGCTGATTGTCATCCCCAACCCCAGTGGCTAGAATCGCTCATTCAACCATTTGTTAATTCTGATGTGGTAATTGTTGCTGGCGAAATTACAGCACTTCCAGGTAATAGTTTATTAGAACAATACGCCGAACTTCAGGACGTTTTATCGCAAAAGCACACATTAGCTCATCCCTTTTGCGCCTATGGACAAACTGCCAATTTAGCCATTCGCCGCACCGCTTTAGAAAAAGCTGGCTTATTTCGTCCTTACTTAACTACTGGTGGTGATGCAGACATCTGCTGGCGGATTTTGCGGCAAAATCTTGGGCGTTTAGAGTTTGCACCTCAAGCGACTGTACAGCATCGCCATCGTTCTACACTTCAAGAACTGACTAGCCAGTGGCGACGTTATGGACGCTCAAATCGCTATTTGCATGAATTACATGGGGTAGAACTGATGCCAGAATTGACGCTGGCAGAATATGGACATCGGTTGGGACGTTGGATATTTAAGGAAGTACCGCAGAATACGGTAAAGGCGATCACAGGTAAAGCCACTCTTGTAGATTTATTGAATACTCCTATTAGTGTCTTTGTTATTCAAGCTCGCGCGGCTGGGCAGAAAAACGCTAAATTACCAGAGAATGCCAAGATAATTGCTTGGTTGTAAAAATCAAAGGCAATTTTTTGCTGTAGTAAGTGGCTAAACCTTTCCACGGACAAGTTGTATGGGTGTCCCTTTATTTAAAATACTGCTTGTTATACCATTTCACGAAATCTGACACAGATGTAAACCCTAAAATCCTTGCTACATCTAATACCAAATTAAAAAATGATTGCGACAAATGGATGGCTCAAAAGCTTACCAATCAACCCTTACCCAATCCAAAATCTAAAATCTAAAATCCAAAATGGTATAAGTTTTTTAATTAACGCGATGTGCAACTTATTCTTGAAACCCCTCTCCAAACCTCTCCCCGAAGCGGAGAGAGGCTTTGAATCTTGCTCCCCTTCCCTACAAGGGAAGGGGTTGGGGGTTAGGTTTGAGAGAAAGTTGCACACGGCGTTAATTACGTTAGCGAGCCTGCGAGGGTCATTACGAATTGTGAATTGGTATGACATCTCGGAATTGAGGGTGAAGACGTACCAGCCACAGCAGCACACTTCGCCAAGGAGCAAGAGACACAATACAATTCTGTTGGTAATCTAATCAGATATCTTGCACTTAGCCCCGACAATCAGCGTCAGTGCTTTCTAAAAGTTCTCTAATACCAAGAAGCTTTAAGATTCTGCTCCTGTAAAATATGGATATATAAATTTATTTATATAAATAACTATGATGAATTCTTTGCCCCTTAATCGTGCTAATACTCTCAAAGCTGCTTTTCGTGTTTGTGATGTAGCTCCTTTGGTGAGTAATAGAGATATTGAACGTTATTATGTTGATTTATCAAAAGTTCGCAAAACAGAAGCAATTAATACTATTAAAACTCGTTTGGATTTTCTGGAACCCGCAGAATTTTGCAGCCTTTTATTTACTGGACATCGGGGATGCGGGAAAAGTACAGAATTAAGGAAAATTCAGCAAGAATGGGAATCTCAATATAAAGTTATTTATATTGAAGCTGACGCTGAATTAGATATATTAGACGCAGAGTACACAGATTTATATTTGGTAATTATTAAAAAAGTTGCTGAAGTTTTATACACATCAGGGTTAAACTTTGATACAAAACTTTTAAATAATTTTGAGTTTTGGTTTAAAGAAATTACTCAAGAAACTGAACAAACAGTTGAAAGGTCAGTTGGTATCGAGGCGGAAGCAGAAGCAGGTATCAAGATTCCCTTTCTTTCAAAGCTTTTGGGTAAAATCCAAGCTCAAATTAAAGGTGCTGACACACAAAGAAAGACGGTTCGGCAGAATTTACAAAAAGATATTGGTCGTTTACAAGCTGATATAAATTTGTTATTAGGTGATGCTTTTGTCAAGCTTAAATCTAAATACCCGGAGTATGAAAAAGGATTTTTAATTATTTTTGATAATTTAGATCGGGTTCCTCCTAATGTAGCTAAACATTTGTTTTGTGATTACGCATTTCAATTACAAAGTCTACATTGTACGATTATCTATACAGCACCAATTTCTATAGTTTATTCGGAAAATAATTTGGCTAATACTTTCGATACGCCTAATATTGTGCCGATGGTGAACATATATGAATTTGCCAAAGATAAAACCGATCTAAATTATAATGATGATGGGATGACAGCAATTACGAGTTTAATTGAACAAAGAGTTGAAGTAGACGCAGTGTTTGAATCGCGTCAACTATTAATAGATTTAGCAAAAGCAAGTGGTGGACATATCCGCCAATTGATGCAAATAACATCAAAAGCATTGATTACAGCCGCAACTCGTGGGCATGAAAAAGTGACTGCGGATGATATAAATTATGCGATTAAGCAAGAGCAGTTTAATTTTGAGCGGAGTATATCAACAGAATACTATTCTGCTTTGGCGGCGGTACATATCAACAAGGATGTTTCTAAAGATGATATTGGCAGATTAATGCTGTTCAGTCTTTGGGTTTTTGAGTACAACGGCAAAAATCGCTGGAATTATGTTAATCCAGTTGTGAGGGAAATCGATGCTTTCCAAGAAGCAGTTAAATCAGCCACAAGTAATCCCTGAGATGGATTTAGATAAAGAAACTTTTGTGCAAATCAATCAGCAGTCATTAGCGGAACTGTTTACCTTTATTGACTTTGCTGATACGCAGTTAACGATTGGTTTTGTTGCTGTGAATTTTGCTGAAGATAGAGATAATTTAATCGAAATCCTCAAACACCATCCTCAATGTGATGAGATTCAGTTTGAAATTCTCAATTGTGCTGATCCTAATTTGCGTTTTTTAAGGGATGAAATTGTTCGTGATTTAAAAGTAATTCAATTAGAAGCAGATAAAAAATTAGTTTTAATTGTTATCGGTTTAGAAAAGTCTATTGGCTTGTCTGGGGAATATCCGCCTGTACTGCAAGACTTAAACTTTGTGCGAGATGCTTTTAGTGATAGCGTTCCTCACCCTATACTGATATTTTTGCCAGATCATGCACTAACACGTTTGGCAAAATATGCCCCAGATTTTTGGGCATGGAGAAAAGGAGTATTTTATTTTCAAACAGTCCAGTCTACTCAAGAGTCGGCTATTGAAAAAACTCTCCAGTCTGAGAAAATATTAGGCAGTTTAGATTTACCAGAAAGGCAAGAGCGGATTGATTTACTTGAACGCTTGCTAATGGAGCAGTCAACAAATGGAAGTACCCGCATCAATATTTTGAGGGAGTTAGGGGTAGCTTATAGGAGTATTGGTGAGGTACAGAAAGCAGAATATTTTTTGCAAAAAGCTTTGAAGTTAACTGATGAAGGTGAAAAGTTAGCAGGAATCAAAGCCAGTGTTCTGCATGAACTGGGAATTCTCTACGCGGACAAAGGAGAAGTGGATCAAGCGATCGCACTCTACAATCAGTCTTTGGAAATCAAAGAACGCATTGGAGATGTCCAAGGCAAAGCGGCGACGTTGCACCAACTAGCAGGTATCTACGCCAACAAAGGAGAAGTGGATCAAGCGATCGCTCTTTACAATCAGTCTTTGGAAATCAAAGAACGCATTGGAAATGTCCAAGGCAAAGCGGCGACGTTGCACCAACTAGCAGGTATCTACGCCGACAAAGGGGAAGTGGATCAAGCGATCACACTCTACCATCAGTCTTTGGAAATTTTTGAACGCATTGGTTATGCTCACGGCAAAGCGGCGACGTTGCACCAACTGGCAATTCTCTACGCCAACAAAGGGGAAGTGGATCAAGCGATCGCTCTCTACAATCAGTCTTTGGAAATAGAAGAACGCATTGGAAATGTCCAAGGCAAAGCGGCGACGTTGCACCAACTGGCAGGTATCTACGCCGACAAAGGGGATGTGGATCAAGCGATCGCACTCTACAATCAGTCTTTGGAAATAAATGAACGCATTGGTAATGTCCAAACCAAAGCGGCGACGTTGCACAATCTAGCTGATATCTACGCCAATAAAGGGGATGTGGATGAAGCGATCGCACTCTACAATCAGTCTTTGGAAATAAAAGAACGCATTGGAAATGTCCAAGGCAAAGCGGCGACGTTGCACCAACTGGCAGGTATCTACGCCGACAAAGGGGATGTGGATCAAGCGATCGCACTCTACAATCAGTCTTTGGAAATTGAAGAAAGCATTGGAAATGTCCAAGGCAAAGCGGCGACGTTGCACCAACTGGCAATTCTCTACGCCAACAAAGGGGATGTGGATCAAGCGATCGCACTCTACAATCAGTCTTTGGAAATTGAAGAAAGCATTGGAAATGTCCAAGGCAAAGCGGCGACGTTGCACCAACTAGCAGGTATCTACGCCAACAAAGGAGAAGTGGATCAAGCGATCGCACTTTTCAATCAGTCTTTGGAAATAAAAGAACGCATTGGTGATGTCCAAGGCAAAGCGGCGACGTTGCACCAACTGGCAGGTATCTACGCCAATAAAGGGGATGTGGATGAAGCGATCGCACTCTACAATCAGTCTTTGGAAATAAAAGAACGCATTGGTAATGTCCAAGGCAAAGCGGCGACGTTGCACAATCTAGCTGATATCTACGCCAATAAAGGGGATGTGGATGAAGCGATCGCACTCTACAATCAGTCTTTGGAAATAAAAGAACGCATTGGTAATGTCCAAGGCAAAGCGGCGACGTTGCACCAACTGGCAGGTATCTACGCCGACAAAGGGGATGTGGATCAAGCGATCGCACTTTTCAATCAGTCTTTGGAAATAGAAGAACGCATTGGAAATGTCCAAGGTAAAGCAATAACTCTGTGGTGCTTAGGACATTTGGCAGAACAGCAGGGTGAATACACTAAAGCGATATCTTATTTGCAACCAGCTTTAGAAATTTTGCAGCGATTACAGTCACCGGATGCTGAAGGTGTGAGGGCGATTCTTGAGAGGGTGAGGGGTAATTCTTGAAGGTTTTTGTCTCACGCAGAGGCGCATACTTCTCCTTCGGAGACGCTAACGCGAACGACTGCGCTCAGTAACCAGAGGCGCAAAGAAGAAGGTGAGTGTGTGGTTTAGGTAAATGAAAGTTGCTGTAATGAGTGTTTGATACTCGTGGGAGAGTGTTTGATACTCGCGGGAGAGTGTTTGATACTCGCGGGAGAGTGTTTGATACTCGCGGGAGAGTGTTTAATAGTGGTGAATGAGTGTTTGATATTCGCGGACGAGTGTTTAATACTCACGCGAGAGTGTTTGATATTCGCGGATGAGTGTTTGATATTCGCGGGAGAGTGTTTAATACTCGTGGGCGAGTCTTTGATATTCGCGGATGAGTGTTTGATACTCGTGGGCGAGTCTTTGAACTTCATTAATCAGGCTTTGAACTCTATTAATGAGTAGTACATTTGTCCCGCCTCGGAATGAATTCCGAGTCTCATAGCGCAAGTCATCTGAAGATGACTCAACTAAAAATTTCTTCCAGTCCACGCTTTGTGGACTTTAGCTATCAGCCTGGAACTTTAGTTCTAGGCGGGATGTGGTTTCAGACTGGAAATTTTCGACTTGTGTGTACACGGTAGACCCTTTCCCTAGAAGGGAAGCTACCCTGTATACACATTTAGATGCTGTGTAGAATGTGGTTTGATCCCCCTAAATCCCCCTTTTTAAGGGGGATTTAGGGGGATCAAAAATGATTTGATACATGATTAAGGACTTTTCAAACATCCTCTTAGATTAAATCAGGATCTACATCGAGCGATCGCTTTCTCAAAATTATCTGTAATAGATTTTGATAGCAATTCAGGTGAGAGAATCAGGATCTACACCAAGCGATCGCAACCGTTCCGCTAGTAATTGTACTTGTTGTTGGGCTTGCTGGGCTTGTTGCTTTGCTTGCTGGGCTTGTTCTTCTGGTGTTAACAACCGTTCCCCTTGTTCATTATACCAATACACCCACTCGCGGGGAATGCCTAAATAAGTTCCTCTTTCGATGCCAATTCCTAAACCAATTTCTGGCAACCAAACATGATTTCCATCATGCAATAATTCATAAGCATTATTCACTAATTTATAAACTTCTAAACGCGGTTTACGGCGACGCAGTGGGTTGTAAACTACATAATATAAAATTCCCAATTTTGCATACTCGGCTTTCTTAGTCGAATACTCACCGCGATAAGTTTGAGATACCACCTCAAATACTAATATTGGTAGTTTCTTCTCTTCCCAAAGCACATAACTGGGACGGAGGTATTCATCATAAAATCGCTCTACGCCCAAACTCAAAAATCCATCTGGGACTATAGCTGGTAAGTCTGGGTCATAATAAATACCCATATCTACACCAAAAAACCAATCCATGCGTTCTGGCCAAGCCATTGCTAGAAGGGCTTTGAGTAGACCGGGAATTAAATCTTGTAATTCATTATCCACGGGGGTATCGTCAGAGTCTGGTAGTTCCTCAGATGAAGGCAAACAAGCTAACGGATTGTAATTTAGCATGATTGATTTCCCGTTCCTCTGTTATGAGTATATTTTTATTTTATATAGCAGGAGGCAGTGGTTCGGCTTCGCTCACCAAGCAGGCAGGAGGCAGGAGGTAAAAGTTTTACTATACCTAGCATTCAGGCTTTTTAAATTTCCTAACCTATACTTCGACTGCTATAAATTAAAGTATCAGGATCTACACCGAGCGAGCGATCGCACTGAAATATTTTCTTCTCACGCAGAAGTGCAAAACCACGAAGAATCAATCTTTAAATTAGAACTTACGCGCCTTGTTCAAATTGGTCAATTGCTTCGATATCATCAGAAATCTGAACGCATCGTTCTAATAAGGCAATATTGAGTTCAGGTAATATTTCACTTGAAGTAATCTGTTCATAACCGTGAGTATCTAAAAACTGAGTTGGTATTTCTTCGCGTAAATGATAAAGTTTGAGTTGATTGAATTGCCAAACCCAAACCTCAGCTACTCCTAAACGTTGGTAAATTTTTAACTTGTCCAGGCTACCACTAGTAATATTTACCTCTATAGCTAAGTCTGGGATATCTTTTTTCTCGCCAATGGCGTAGCATTCATCGGGTTCAACTCCAGCTTGTTTGAGTTGTTTTTTAACAGTAGAACTTCCCATTGGGCTGAAGCGGATTCTTTTTAAGTAGAGATAGCGTTCTATTAAAATTGCCAAACGTTTTTTAAGATTTTCATGTCTGATAGACGGTGACACAATTTCTAATATTCCATCTATATAAGTAACGCGGTAATGAGAGTTATCTTCTAGTTTTGCTAGTAATGCTTCATACATTTGCCAGTTTACGCCAGTAGTGATAAATTTTTCCTCTGGGTCATCAATTTGGGATAACTCTGGATCGTTTAAAAGTTCTGTCAGGCTACTGACCATAATTTGATTTCTCCTGGTAAGGTTTTGTTGGGGTCATGCCTGCACATATTTTAATTCACACCGCAGACAGGATTTTATGCTTTTATAATCTTTGTATCAACTACCTACGCGGAATGCAGCCAAAAAAGCGATCGCTATGCTTCAGTATCCTAATCTCGAACAGGCGCTAAAATATCACTTCGGTTATGATAATTTCCGTCCTGGACAGCGAAAAATTATCGAAGATGCGCTACAAAATCGGGATTTGCTGGTAGTTATGCCTACAGGTGGCGGTAAGTCTTTGTGCTTTCAATTACCAGCGTTGATCAAGAAGGGATTGACGGTGGTGGTATCGCCGTTAATTGCGTTGATGCAAGACCAAGTAGAAGCACTGCGAAATAATAATATTAGCGCCACGTTTCTCAATAGTAGTTTGAATCCTTATCAAGTTCGCTCTCGTGAAGAAGCCATCCTGAATGGTAGGGTAAGATTACTCTATGTTGCCCCAGAACGGCTGATGAGTGAAAGGTTTTTGCCGTTTCTCGATTTAGTACATCACCAAATTGGCATTTCTACCTTTGCAATTGATGAGGCGCACTGTGTTTCGGAATGGGGACATGATTTTCGTCCAGAGTATCGTCAGTTGCGCTCGTTGCGATCGCGTTATCCCAATGTCCCGACGATTGCGTTGACAGCAACGGCAACTGAACGTGTGCGTTCTGATATTATTCAACAAATCGGGTTAAAGCAACCTAGTATTCACATTGCGAGTTTTAATCGGCAAAATCTGTATTACGAAGTCCGCCCCAAAACTAAATATGCTTACGCTGAATTATTAGAATTAATTCGAGAAATTGACGGTTCAGCGATTATTTATTGTCTGACGCGCAAAAAAGTTGATGAATTAACTTTTAAACTGCAAAATGATAAAGTTTCAGTTTTGCCTTATCATGCGGGATTAAGTGACGAAGAACGCAGCAATAATCAAACGCGATTTATTCGAGATGATGTGCGGGTGATGGTGGCGACTATCGCTTTTGGGATGGGAATTAATAAACCAGATGTCCGGCTAGTAATTCATTTTGATATTCCCCGCAATTTAGAAAGTTACTATCAAGAATCTGGGCGGGCAGGACGCGATGGTGAACCTTCACGCTGTACAATCTTTTTTAGTTTTGGTGATATTAAAACTATTGAGTGGAGTATTAACCAAAAAACAGATGCCCAAGAACAGTTGATTGCTAAACAACAACTGCGACAAATGATAGATTATGCTGAGGGGACAGATTGTCGGCGGACAATTCAACTAAGTTATTTTGGCGAAAGATTTCTCGGAAATTGCGCTAACTGCGACAATTGTCGTCATCCCAAACCCGTGGAAGATTGGACAATTGAAGCGATGAAGTTTTTATCTTGTGTGGCGCGTTGCAAAGAAAGATTTGGAATGCTGCATATTATTGATGTGTTGCGGGGGGCAAAAAATCAGAAGATTACTCAATACGAACACGACAAATTATCTACCTACGGTATCGGCAAAGATAGAAGTGTGGAAGAATGGCGAATGTTAGGGCGATCGCTGTTACATCAAGGTTTGCTAGAACAAACTAGTGATGGTTACTCTGTCTTAAAATTGAACGCCCACAGTTGGGAAGTGATGCGACGACAGCGCAAAGTGGAAATTGCTGTGTCTGCAACCCAAAAATTAAGTTTAATCGAAGAAAGTCCCAAAGCTGCTGAGGCTGAAGAATTATTACATAAATTGCGATCGCTGCGTAAGCAATTGGCTGATGAACAGTCTGTTCCACCTTACGTAATTTTTCATGACTCGACGTTAAAGTTGATGGCACAGGTACAGCCTAAAACCTTAGTTGAATTTGGCAAGTTATCTGGTGTCGGTAGCCATAAACTTGCTCAATATGGCGAAAAATTCTTAGCAGAAATTCGGACTTACCGCGAGGCGAAAAGTTCAGCTAGTTTTGATGTTGATGTGATACCTTCAGTCAGCTTAATTTCTGGAACGGAATTACAAACACTGCATTTACATCAACAAGGTTTAAGTGTCGCTGAAATTGCCAAACAACGCAAACTCAGCCCAACGACAATTGTTAGCCATCTCGCAAGATTAATCGAAAAAAATCAGCCTGTAGACTTATACCAAATTGTACCGTTAGAACATCACCAAAAAATTTGGCAAGTACTAGAAGTTCTCGGTGATATTCCCCTCACCCCGCTAAAAGAACAACTGGGTACAGCCTATACTTTTGATGAAATCCGCTTAGTCAAAGAAAAATGGCGACAAGAAAAGCGTAAGTAAATTATTTTTGGCGATCGCATCAACACATATTATTCCATGTTTCTCTACAGAGCGATCGCCCGACAGCAGCAATCAGAATTTTAGGAAATTTCAGAACTAGATACAGGTTGAGTTGCTACTTTAGCTTCAGCTTCGGTTTTGTCAGTCAAAATCACAGACAACAGCTTTGGCAACATCAAACAAGCCACAGTATTTACCAATGTCAGCAATAAACCATCTGTAAAGCTCATGTATATGCCCCTTTTTGCAAAATTTTGTTTGCTATTTACCTAGTGTGAAACATATTTTGTCAAATGAACTACATTAGTCCTTTTGATTTTCTTCTCATCTCCATAAGCTAGTTCAATATTTAGTTTTGTAAAATTTTGCCAGAATGATATTCCACGATCAGATTCTCCTCTGCTGAAGTAAAAATTTATCTGCGTTCATCCTCTTGAATCGGCGGTTAAATTTATATTGCTGTACTTCACCAGTATGGTAATAGTTATAAATAAGTGTGAATTTATGGATGCTAGATACTGATTAAGCAGTAAAATCCAAAAATATTAAAATAAATTGTAATTAGAGTAATTTTATCTGTTCATCAAGCACTTAAAGTATAAGTTCGATAATATGACTCAAGCACAAATCGAATCCAAATTATACAGTTTCGATGAATTTATCAAATGGTATCCTGAAAATTCAGAAGTTCGGTACGAACTGCATGATGGAGTCATTATCGAAATGCCAAAGCCAAAGGGAAAACATTCAAATCTCACAGGTTCCCTAATCGAGCAACTATTGATAATTATTAGACAGATAGGCTTTGGTGGAGTTTGGATTATTCCCAGAGAATCGATTATCAAACCTAAACGAGAAAAATCAGGTTATGAGCCAGATATCATAGTTTTAAACAAACAAATTCTTGGGAATGAACCCCGATGGGAAAGCGAATCAATTATTCAAAATCCTGATTCTGTCAAATTAATTGTTGAGGTAGTTTCTACTAATTGGCGTGATGATTATTACGATAAATTTCGGGATTATGAGGAAATGGGGATTGAGGAATATTGGATTATTGATTATGCAGCACTAGGGGCGAGAAAATTCATTGGTAATCCGAAGCAACCCACAATTTTTGTTTGTAACTTGGTTGATAAAGAGTATCAGATGACTACCTTTACAGGAAATATGACTATTGTTTCTCCTACCTTGCCTCAATTTAATTTAACCGCACAGCAAATTTTTGATTTGGCTTCGTAGGAAAACTTTCTAGATCCCCGACTTCTTTAAGAAGTCGGGGATCTAGGACTTGAACCCATTAATAACTAGAACATCTGGAACAAAAATGGGGACTGAATCTACAATATTGACTGCCTGTTACTGCATAAACCGTACAATAGGGGAAACTAGTAATTGCAACTGTAGCTTTTGTTGAGGTGGGCGCTGTTGTAGATGCTTGATTAGACCTGATTTTAGCTAGAATCCCAGACAGAAACTTAGGTAATGCCAAACAAGCAGTCGCATTGATTAGAGTGAGGCATATTGCATCTGTGAAATCTATAGGTAATCACCCCCATTGAAAAGTTAGGTGGTCACTGTTTTTGATGTTCGCCATCAAAAATTAAGCAATCATTGGTGAATGTATTGCTTAAAGTTTATATAACTTCACTCTAACATAAGTTTTTATCAATGCAACGTTGACCTGACTAAATAACTGACACAATCAGCGATCTAGAAATTTAGGAGAGTATTGTAGTGTGGATAGCAGAATAAACTAGAACTTAAAAATTACTACACTTTAGGTAATGTGTTATGTCCAAGACCCAATCTGCATCTTCCATATTATTAAACATCAGTGAGAGAGAAAGGCTGGCATTTCAAGGTTCTGTAGATTACTCAAAAGTAAATTTACTCTCGGAGATTTGGCCTTTAGCTGCAAAAGAATTTGGGAATATTGTGGCGTTGCGAAATCCCCATTCTAAACCAGAAACAGTTGTTACATATACTCAGTTAGCAGAACAAATTCAACAATTTGCAGCAGGTTTGCAAGCTTTAGAAGTCCAAGCAGGCGATCGCATTTCCTTAATTGCTGATAATAGTCCTCGCTGGTTTATCGCTGACCAAGGTATTATTACGGCTGGCGGTGTGGATGCGGTGCGTAGTTCGCAAGCCGAGAAAGAAGAACTGCTGTTTATTATTGCCAATAGCGGCAGTACAATTTTGGTAGTTGAAGATTTAAAAACCTTAAATAGACTACGCGATCGCCTATATGACTTACCAATTCGCGTCATTATCTTACTCTCTGACGAAACGCCACCAACAGACGACGCACTCAAAATCCTGAATTTCAACCAGTTACAAGAAATCGGGGTAAATCGGACATTAGTCCGACCGCAACAGTCTCCTGATGACTTAGCAACGTTAATTTATACATCTGGAACCACCGGAAAGCCCAAAGGTGTAATGCTGTCCCACAGCAATTTAATGCACCAGGTGAAGTATTTGCGGGCGATCGTCCAACCACACCCAGGTGATGTTGTGTTGAGTATTTTACCAACCTGGCACAGTTACGAACGTAGTGGTGAATATTTTTTGTTATCACAAGGTTGCACGCAAGTTTACACAAACTTGCGTTCTGTCAAACGCGACTTGAGAGAATTTAAACCAAATTATATGATTGCCGTCCCCCGGTTGTGGGAATCAATTTATGAAGGTGTCCAGAAGCAGTTTCGAGAACAACCAGCCAACAAGCAACGCCTGATCAACTTCTTAGTAGGGACAAGCGAAAAGTATATCAAAGCGCAACGCATTGCCCAAGGCTTGAGTTTAGATCATATTCAGGCTTCCAGCGTAGAAAGAATTTTGGCTAAAATTCAAGCATTGGCATTGTTACCGTTGCATATTTTGGGAGAAAAGATAGTTTATGCCAAGGTGAGAGAAGCCACAGGCGGACAAATCAAGCATGTGATTAGTGGTGGTGGCGCATTACCAAGGCACATTGATAACTTTTTTGAAATTATTGGTGTAGACATTTTACAAGGTTACGGTTTAACCGAAACTTCTCCCGTGACGAATGCGCGTCGTCCTTGGCGAAATTTCCGTGGTTCATCCGGTCAACCAATTCCAGGTACAGAAGTAAAAATTGTAGATCCTGAAAATCGCCAGCCTCTCCCCAAAGGAAAACGAGGTTTAGTGCTGTTGCGGGGGCCACAAATCATGCAAGGGTATTACCAAAATCCCGAAGCAACCGCCAAAGTCATTGATGCTGAAGGTTGGTTTGATAGCGGTGATTTGGGTTGGGTCACACCAGAAAATGACTTGGTGCTGACTGGCAGAGCCAAAGATACAATTGTTTTGACCAACGGGGAAAACATCGAACCACAGCCAATTGAAGATGCGTGTTTGCGATCGCCTTATGTTGACCAAATCATGCTCGTAGGGCAAGATCAGCGCAGTATTGGTGCCTTAATTGTCCCCAACCTGGAAGCCTTAGCAAAATGGGCTGAAAGTCAGAACGTGCAAATAAATCTACCAACTCAACTCAGCACTCAGGACGGGCTAAACGCCTCGCTACCGCTAACAGCACTCAGCACTGGTGTTGACCTAGAGAGTAAAATAATCCAGGATTTGTTTCGCCAAGAATTGAATCGGGAAGTTCAGAATCGTCCAGGTTATCGTTTAGACGATCGCATTGGGCCATTCAGGCTGATTCTAGAACCGTTTTCTATTGAAAATGGCTTGATGACCCAAACACTAAAAATCCGGCGACACGTTGTTGCAGAACGCTACCGCGACCTGATTAACGAAATGTTTGCCTGATAAAGCAGAATTCAGAGTCAAGAATTCAGAATTCAGAATTGATGAAAAACAGTTACATTCTGAGTTCTGACTACTGACACCCTGATTTCTTTGTTGATAATTTCCAATGCAAACTTTATAGAGTGAACGCGAAATATGGATCTTTCCAACCCCCAACTACTTTTGAAGCGCATCGTCAATGTCAAAGTGATTGTAACTCCTTTGTGGAAAGAGGAAGTACAACAGCAATTACAAGCCCAGATCAATCAACTTGATCAGCAATTGCAGCAACTAGACCTCGAAGGACAAAGAGCGATCGCAGCCATTCAAAAGCAAAGTATCCAACCACCTAGCCCCCAAACTCTGCAACAAATCGACAACATCCAACTGCAAGTTAATCAAAAGAAAAGCGAATTCCTAGAGCAGAAAAACCAAATGCTGCAAAACCTTCAGCAAGTACAACTGCTGGAGTTAGATCAAGAAGTTAACCAATTTCAAATGGAAGGATTTTTCCGTGTCGAAAAAGGTGATAACTTAATTAGCAAAATGCAAGTTGAAATCGTCATCCGTGACGGCATTATTGAAGATATTCGCGGAGATATCTAAATAAAGTGTGAAATATGAAGTATGAAATCTGAAAATTTTATACTTCATACTTCACACTTCAGACTTTTACTTTGGCGACTCCCAGATTTACATTGTATCTGGGAGCCAGCCCAGATAATTTCCCAGACAGGCGGAGAACTAACTAAAAGCGATCGGCCAAAAGTATTCATCTCCACCCGATATTTAATCGCCGTTACAGCAGCACTGTTTTGGGGAATATGTGTAATCGTCACTAAAGCTTGATTAGGTTGCGGATAAATCACTTCAACCTTACGAATTCCTTTCTCTTCCCCCACATCTTCAATCGCATTTAACGCCAGAGTTTTGGGGTCACTCCCTTGCAGAGCCGAATTAAGACTTGTTAATGGTATAGATTTATAGTTAACTCGCTCTGGATAAACCAGATGATTTTCAGAATGTTGTATCACTGAAAATTGTTCTTTTTCGGGATTTTCAGTATTAATAACTGTTGCCGGAGGTTGATGTTGAGTGATATAAACACTAGTAGCAGCAGTAATAAAAATACTGAGTAATAAAATCCTCAGAAACTTCCACTTGCCTGACAGCATAAGCTTACAAAAATTTCCTACAGAACTAATTGTTAATTCTGAATTTTAAATTCAAGTTAAACCATTGATCCTATACACGTCCCTAAGAACAAAATCCTGATAAGTAAGTTTACATAATTATCTAGAAGACGCATTTCGACTTCGCTCAAGTTGTCAAAAAGCAATACATACGGACTCTTATTGCACCTGAAAGTTCCTGTAAACATTTATCCACAAATACTAAAAGATTAATTCCTGTAGGGTGTGTGAGGCGCAGACTGTGTAGCTCATTCATTCATCACCAAAACTATATACCAGCGCCTCACGCACCATCATCTGGCTACTTACAGCACTTTTGAAGCAAGCGAGGTACACCGTGAGTATTAAGTAATGAGTAATAAATAAATTTCTGACTCGTTACTCATTACTTAATACTCATTACTTTTTCCAATCAGTTGCTGTACCTCATAAACATCGAATCTGCTGTAAGATTTACTAACCTACCTATCTCCGCAAATTTGCGATAATATGACGCTAAATTCAGCGACTCATGTTTATGACCTCGAATTTTGCGCTTTTAAAGCGGATATATAATGTTTTTGACCCGTTCCGCCCTCTACCAGCAGGAGATCCGGCTTATGTTGATTGTTCAGAAGTGCGGGGCGACGGCGATATATTAGTAGAAATCGGCAGAGAGATTTTATACTCAGACAGAATGACCTCGCAACTGTATGCAGGTCATCGCGGTGCGGGGAAATCTACAGAATTGCTGCGGTTACAGAAATTTTTAGATGACGAAGGTTGCTTTGTAGTTTATTTTCCCGCCGATGAAGAAGATATTGACCCAGAAGATGCTCAATATACTGATATTTTGTTAGCTTGTACCCGCCACCTAGTAGAAGCATTAAAAGATAGCACTCCCCCAACTGTTTTGTTGAATTGGTTACAAGAACGTTGGCAAGATTTAAAAGATTTAGCACTCACTAAAGTTTCTTTAGAAAGTTTAAGTATAGAAGCTCAGATTTCTCAATTTGCTAAATTAACAGCAAATTTGCGAACAGAACCAACTCAACGCCAAAAAATTCGAGAACAGATTAATCCCCATACAGTTACTTTAATTGCGGCGTTAAATGAGTTTATTCAAGATGCTAAAAAGCACTTACCTGAAGGATATTCTCAACTAGTATTAATTGCTGATAACTTAGACCGAATTGTACCCATACCGCAAGAAGATGGACGCAGCAATCACGACCAAATTTTTCTAGATCGTAGCGAACAACTCCAAGCTTTAGATTGTCATTTGCTGTACACAGTACCAATTTCTTTACTGTATTCTAATCGCGCCGCCGACCTCGCTAATACCTATGGTAGTACTCAGGTATTGCCGATGATTATGGTGCAAACGCCTGATAATCAACCATACCAACGGGGTATTAATAAAGTTACAGAAATTTTACAAAAACGCCTGAATTTGATAGACCCTAGTTTATCTATTGTCGATATGTTTGAAGAGCGAGGAGCATTAGAAAGACTATGCTTAATGAGTGGAGGTCATGTGAGAAATTTATTATTATTAATGAAGGAGGCGATTAAATACACTAACTCTCTACCCATCCCTACCAGAGCCTTACTGCGTTCTGTTAGCGAGTTGCGAAATACTTATCGCAATACAGTTTTTTCTAATCAATGGGAAGCACTGGCAACTGTGCATTATTCTAAAGAGATAGTAAATGATTCACTGTATCGAGATTTATTATTTAATCGCTGTATTTTAGAATATCGTTATTTAAATGGAGATGGAGAAAGTCAAGTTTGGTATGATATTCATCCTCTGATTAAGGGAATTAAAGAATTTCAAGATACCTTTAATCGATTGTATCCAGGATAGATGAATGCAACACTGTTAAAGATTTTTACCCCACCCTAACCCTCCCCTTGTAAAGGGGAGGGAATTGTTTCCCCCCTTTACTAGCTTCGGTGTACACACAATTTGTTGAATCATTACCAGCACTTGAATTACCCCACCCTAACCCTCCCCTTATAAAGGAGAGGGAATTGTTTCCCCCCTTTACAAGGGGGGATTAAGGGGGGTATTAATTGGATTAAAACCATAACATAGAATTTTTAAAACATGCTCTGAAACTATCAAGCATCAAACAGTTAAAACTATGTCATTAGAACTAACTGATTGGGATCAGGATTTACCATCACAAGCAGAAGAAGAATATCAAGCCTTAGTGCGTACTCTTAACTTTACAGAAGGATTTGGATTATTATTTGTGCGTTGCTCTCCGGCTGGGGGTGAGCAGTTAATTACCAAGGTAAAAACAGATATTAGTAATAAAAATATTCAAATATTGCGACTTCAGCAAGCAGTAAATAATTTATATGAAATAATTGATAATTTAGAGAATAAATCAGAAATCAATATTTTATTTATTACAGGTTTAGAGCATTCATTTTATGAATATGAAGAATGCAAAAGCTTACAGGGTTGGCAGAGTAAAGATATTTATTCATACAGTTGGAAAGGTGTACCACCTATTTTAATAAACCTGAACCAACAACGAGAACGGTTAAAGGATAAATTTAATATCTGTTTTGTGTTCTTGCTACCGATATTTGCAATTAAATATTTTATTCAACGTGCGCCAGATTTTTTTGATTGGCGTTCTGGTTTGTTTGAATTTCCTATGGATTCGGAAACATTAGCACAAGAGTCATCGCGCGTTATTCAGGAGGGAGATTATGATAGATATCTCAGTCTCACGCCAGAAGAAAGAACTAAAGAAATACTCAAAATTCAAGAATTAATTGCAGAAGACAATCAAACACCTGAACGACAATGTGTTTTACTACGTAAGCTGGGAAATTTGCATTTTGCTGGACAAGGTTACAAAGAAGCGATCGCATCTTTCGACAAAGCCTTAGAAATTAAATATGATGACCACCAAGCATGGGAAAACAGAGGGATTGCATTAGGAAATTTAGGACGCTATGAAGAAGCGATCAAATCTTTCAACAAAGCTTCAACAATTAAACCTAATTACCCCAAAGCTTGGAACAACCGGGGGATTGCGCTATTTAATTTAGGACGCTACGAAGAAGCGATCGCATCTTACGATCAAGCTTTAGAATTTAAACCTGATTACCACTATGCTTGGTACAATCTGGGGTATGCTCTACAGACATTAGGACGCTATAAAGATGCGATCGCATCTTACGATCAAGCTTTAGAATTTAAACCTGATTATCACGAAGCTTGGTACAATCTGGGGATTGCGCTCAGGAATTTAGGACGTTATGAAGATGCGATCGCCTCCTACGATAAAGCTTTAGAATTTAAACCTGACGACCACCTAGTTTGGAAAAATCGGGGGAATACGCTCAGGAAATCAGGATGTCATGAAGAAGCGATCGCCTCCTACGATAAAGCTTTAGAAATTAAACCAGATGACTACGAAGCTTGGAACAATCGAGGGAATGCGCTCAGGGAATCAGGACATTATGAAGAAGCGATCGCCTCCTACGATAAAGCTTTAGAAATTCAACCAGATGACTACGAAGCTTGGAAGAATCGGAGGAAGGCACTCAGTAAATTAAGACACAATAAAGCATATCAAGATTTAAAAGAAGAAGCTAGGGAAGAAGTTAAAACAGAAATGGTTGCCAAACTGCTGCAACGTGGAATGAGTGTAGAAGAAGTAGCTGAGATATTAGAGTTAGATGTGGAAGTTATTAGAAATGTAGCAGGTGAGCAATCGTCTCCGTAGGAGACTGGAGTCGAGGTGCTGCTCCTTCTGCTTGTCCATTTGTATCATGCTTAAAGTAAAACGGTACAAGCTGCAACAATAGGCGAGAATTAATAATTTTCAGCGCCGTCCAGATATTGTTGACTGCGCGGTGACATAAAATAGAAAGTCTAAAACTCTCTAGCCAAGATACAATTCGATCTGGCAAAAGCTGTTAAAGTCCATAAATTATTTATCGATTCTGAAACCACCATATATGAGCATTCACGAAATATTCATGCCGGCGCTTAGTTCCACCATGACCGAAGGTAAAATTGTTTCTTGGGTAAAATCGCCAGGGGATAAAGTGGAAAAGGGCGAGACAGTGGTGGTTGTCGAGTCAGATAAGGCAGACATGGATGTAGAAACCTTTTATGAAGGTTATCTAGCTCACATCATTGTAGATGCTGGTGGCACTGCGGCTGTAGGTAGTGCGATCGCTTATGTAGCTGAAACTGAAGCAGAAATTGAAGCTGCAAAATCTCTCGCTAATTCCGGTAGCACTGCGGCGACAACTCCTGCGCCTGAAAAAGTACCAGCAACAGCAGCTGTCGGCGCACCCACCGCCGCCGCCCAAAACGGTAACGGCTCGAACCACAAAGAAGGTAGACTCGTCGCTTCCCCCCGCGCTCGCAAGTTAGCAAAAGAATTAAAAGTTGATTTAACTAGCCTCAAAGGTAGTGGCCCCTATGGTCGCATTGTGGCTGAAGATGTGGAAGCTGTAGTAGGTAAGGCTAAACCAGCAGCCCCCGTAACCCCTGCACCAACTGTTGCACCAGTTCAACCAGCAGCACCAGCCCCAGCAGCACCCGCACCAGTTCCCGCCGCCGCCAGCAGTGCAGTTTCTGGTCAAGTTGTACCTTTCACGACTCTGCAAAATGCTGTAGTGCGGGGTATGGTTGCGAGTTTAGCTGTACCTGTTTTCCGTGTCGGCTACACCATTACCACCGATGGTTTAGATAAGCTTTACAAACAAATTAAATCAAAAGGCGTGACCATGACTGCACTACTGGCGAAAGCTGTTGCAGTTACATTACAAAAACATCCCTTAATCAACGCCAGCTATTCTGAGCAAGGAATCGTCTACCATTCTGATATTAATATTTCTGTCGCTGTGGCAATGGATGACGGAGGATTGATCACACCTGTATTGCGGAATGCAGATATGGTAGATATTTATTCTCTCTCACGCAATTGGAAATCTTTAGTAGACCGCGCTCGCGCCAAACAATTACAACCAGATGAATACAACAGTGGTACGTTTACCCTGTCTAACTTGGGGATGTTTGGTGTCGATACTTTTGATGCAATTTTACCACCAGGACAAGGTTCAATTCTGGCGATCGGTGCGGCTCGTTCCCAACTAGTTGCTACTCCCGATGGTTTATTTGGAGTGCGTCAACAAATGCAGGTTAATATCACATGTGATCACCGCATTATTTATGGCGCTCACGCCGCCGCCTTCCTGCAAGACTTGGCGAAGTTGATTGAAACTAACGCCCAATCTTTAACACTGTAACTTATGACAGCAGGCAGAAGAATTTGAGATTTGTGCCTGAATTTATGATCCTCTGACCGATAACACTGAATTAATAAAATCAAAAATAGAGACTTGGATTATTGAATAATTCAGGTCTCTATTTTTATGTTAACGGTTAGAAATAATACTGGACGCATAGTATTTATAGCAACTATATTATGGGAGACATCTACAGATAGTTTGGCTGCTTGATTCGCAAAAAACAGCCAAAAAAGGAGTTTATATGGCTTATCGCTACAAAATATTGTCGATTGATGGCGGTGGTATTCGCGGTATCATCCCAGGAATTATTTTGGCGGAAATTGAAAAACGTGCAGGTAAACCAATTTGTCAGCTATTTAATTTAATTGCTGGAACCTCAACCGGGGGGATTTTATCTGCTGGTTTAACCAAGCCTCATCCCCATCATCCCAATCAACCACATTTTAAGGCGGAAGATTTAAATAATATCTATCGCAAAGAAGGAAAGCGGATTTTTGCTGAATCTACACTAGCAAAAACTTTCAAACTTGATGATATTGTCAAGGCCAAATATTCTTCCAAAGGCAGAGACGAAGTTTTAACAGAATATTTGCAAGATACTGCCCTCAAGAAAGCACTAACTGACTTGTTTATTACTAGCTATGATATTGAATTACGGATGCCGATTTTCTTTGTCAATAATGTCAAAAACCAAAAATTAGGCGAAAACTTCCGCAAAATTTGTGATGGTTACACTATGAAGCAAGCAGGAATGGCTACTTCTGCTGCACCAACTTATTTCAAACCTTATAAAATTGATACTGTCGGCGAGAAAAGCGGTTACTATGCTTTAGTGGATGGTGGTGTATTTGCCAATAATCCTACATCTTTGGCAATTATGGAAGCTTTAATTTCATCTGCTAGACCTGATCCCCAAAACCCTGACAAAAAACCCCTGACTATCAATGATATTCTCGTAGTTTCATTAGGTACAGGCTCTCTGCTTCGTCAATATAATTACAATCAAGCTGTAAATTGGGGTTTGGTTCAGTGGGTACAACCGTTGCTGAGTATTACTTTGGATGGTAGTAGTGAGTCGGTAGCTTGTCAATTAGAGCAGATGTTACCACAAGCTGACGGTTATCCTAAACAATACTATCGTTTCCAAGGACAGTTAACTGAAGCTAATGACGATATGGATGATACTAGTCCAGAAAATATTGCTCGATTAATAACATTAGCACAACAGATTATTAAGCAACGAGATTCAGAATTAGATGAACTTTGTCAGCAGCTAAAATCAGGCATTAATCTACAAGAACAGCCAGAAAAATCTCTGGTTGTCGGGAGATAGCCTTTCAGAATCTAAAACTTCATCGCCATACCACATTATTCTGTAGAGACGCAATAAATTGCGTCTTTATTATTTCAGGACTTACGCACCAAAATTGTCTATATCTTTATTTGACTGCTATCTTCAACACGAGATTTTTAATTATAAAAATTTGTTGAATCGTAATTATACGATTTTCATTAAAAATGAAGAGTTTTTCATATTCTTTTTATGATTTTACTTTAAACTTACTTAGATATGAACGAATAATAATACCAAATTATGCTTTTTATATGTTGAATAAAATATCGTAATTGTATCCTTTGTTTTGTGAGAAATTAATCGCAAAATTGACTCATGAAACGGCTAGTAAGGAACAAATTAAATTATGTCTCTCAAAAAAATTACTTGTAGTGTTCTTCTTTTGACATCTGCGATCGCATCTGTGGCTTATGCTGGTTCTGCCCATGCTATTAGCTTGACTTACACCGCAGGTGCTTACAGAACACCCAAAGTTACAAATGAAGGTGCGTTCTCGGAAAGTGTTAACAACAGTAATTTTGTCACTGTTGATTTCAATAATGTCAATGACAAAAATTTTAAAGGCAACGATCTAGTCGAGTACACATTCTCTCAAGGTAGCTATTCGACCAGCCCTGGAAGTACAGGTATTTTTAATGATCAATGGGCTCCGGCTGGTGTAAATGGTGAAGTCAACCAAAGTAAATATTTAGCAGTATTTGCAAATAACTCTGTCAGCATCAAAGCCAAAAGTGGTGGCGTTTTCAACTATTTTGGTTTGGATGCAGGTGCTTTAAGTGGTGGTAACACTTTTGAACTACTTAAAGGCGGGGTAACAGTAGCGAAATGGAACTTCGAGCAGTTGAATAAGATTGCTACCGTTGTTGGTATCAATATGAATAACCAAAAGAACGGCTTCTTTGAGTTTTTCTCTGACGGTAAAGACGATAACTTTGACGAAATCAGACTTTCTCAAGTTGGGGGTGGTGGTTTTGAATCTGATAACCACACATTTCACCTGGGTAAAGGTAAGTTTTCTCAAGCTCAAGCTACTCCTGAGCCTAGTGTTACTTTAGGGATGTTAGCCGTAGGTGGTATGTTCTTGTACCAACGCCGCAGACAAAAATTACAAAATAGCTAGTCAGCCTAGATTTGAAATTTGTTGATACGGGCTAAGTGGAGTTGTAATTGTATCTACAATAACTTTGACTAGGATAAAAGGATTTCGGCAAAGACCATAATTTATGATTATTTCTCCAGTACGCTTTTGAGTATCTGGAGATATTCGTATTTATCCATATTTTGCTATTTGAGAGAAAAACTGGGTGCTAGATTCAACAATATGGCGTATTTAGAGGGATTTGACTAAATATTTCACCATTCTGACTCTTAGATTTTGGCTCCTGAATTCTTAACTATGGGTATATCGTCAATATAGTAATTAATACAGATAACTCAATCAATAATTATGATGTCATTAATATAAGTTATCAATCCTGGTATACTTACGTTTAAGTTAACATGATATTTTTGTGATTTCTGCCGATAAATTATATCTTCAGGTAATTGATTATATACTCAGTTGGATTATATAAATTATGTAATGTGGCTACTTTGGTTAAACATTAAAATAGTTGAAATTATTCTTCAACGACATATTTTCCAGGAATTTACCCGAACATGGATATTATAGATTGTGCATTAAATAACATCTAGTAATTTGTGAACTGGCATAATTACTATGTTATTAAGATAGTTAAAGGCTAGTTGTCCAAAAGTTGTTATTAGTAATTTCACTCAGACATACTTAAATTAGTTTTATTTGTAAGTGATAAATTGTACAAAATAATGATTCTGGACTTTCTAAAATATGCAATTTTAAATGCGATTTATCTTGAAGAATTTGTCTTAAAATCACTCCACGGGTATAAGGCAGAATCATGGTTAACTCTTGCAACACTAACCGGGGAATATTATGGCGACAGGTTTGGGGATTAGCGGCTTTATTAGTAGCTATCATCCTCTGTTGGATGGCGTACGCTTTTTATCAACCAAGGATATTGCAAAATTTAGAATTGGTTGAATTAGCGCGTTGGTTAGGAATTGTGCAAGGGTTAATTGTTGCGGTGGTTGAACCTTTGAATGGAGGAATTTCCGATCGCCTCCAGCAACGTTTGGGTAGTCGCTTACCAATGATTAGTACGGGAGTGCTGTTAGCTGGGGTGATTTTTGTCAGTGTTTCGTTGTTGGCTGACTACAATTTACCCACGGGTATGCGGTGGATAATTCCCGTACTGATGACAGCTTGGGTAATGGCGATGATTATTTTTCGCGGCCCGGCGATCGCACTTTTAACTCAGTTTGTCCCGACAACCGCATTACCCCAAGTTAATGCCATCTTAGTACTGATATTTGGTACGCTAGGAGCGATCGCACCGTTATTACACACCTTACTTGATAGTATGGGTGCGTCAATCACTTTCATGTTAGGTGCGATCGCTTTAGTTTTGGGTGCATATATTCTGCAATTATTCACTCCCAAACATACTTTGATTGCTGCAATTCAGCCAGATAAATCGGCGACTGCACCTTCTGTATTATTACTCCTAATTTTTATCATCGGTTTAGCGACAGGATTTGAAATTAACTTGTTATTGGGCATTTTTCCCCAAAAGTTGCAAACTCAGCTACCTGGATTGTCAGTAGAATTTATTGCTTCGGAAATACTCTTAGTTTCTGCGATCGCATCTGTACCTTTAGGTGACTGGACAGCAGATTTAGGTGCAAACAAGTCCATGTTGCTGGGTGTCGGAACAATGACGGGTTTGATGGGGTTAACAGTATTAAATGATAGTTCGATTCTGGCGATCGCTTTAATTTTGACTTTTGGGATAAGTTTAAGTTTAGTCTTGATGAGCATCATTCCCTTGGTGTTAGGGAAACTAGCTGTAACTCAGGCTGGCTTGGGGATAGGTTTATATTTGGGTGGGAGTGCTGGCGGAACTGCAATCGTTTCATTATTAATCAAGCAAATTGGTATAACATCCGTCGCTGCATTTTTGTTGGCGGAAGTCGCCTGTGTGGCAGTAGCTTTGTGTATTCTTTTGTGTAAGAAAGTTTCTCATATCAAATCTCTGTAAGCCTCCACTAAATAATTATTATTGAATGACTTGGCGCTCTTGGCGTTCTTGGCGGTTCGTCAAAAAATTAAGTGCATCTTCATGGAGAATTGGTATTAAGTCAGCTACTCATGAGAAAATCTCACAACCAAACATCAAAAAGGGACTCTTGACTAGGTAGTAGAATTTTTACTCAGCACTCAGCACTCAGCACTCTCAAACTAGGATTGGGGAATAAAACATTGAAATGGCTTTCTATTATAGGTATTGGCGAAGATGGGTTACAGGGTTTAAGTGCGATCGCCCGTTCTATAATTGCCCAAGCTGAAGTTATTATCGGAGGCGATCGGCATTTGGCGATGCTTCCCAGTGATGACCAGCGCCAGAAAATTCCTTGGACTTCTCCGTTTAGTGCATCAGTCGCCGAAATTATCAGCCGTCGTGGTCAGCAAATCTGCATTTTAGCCAGTGGCGATCCTATGTGTTACGGCGTGGGTGTGACTTTAACTCGACACATTCCCATTTCAGAAATCACAATTATTCCCGCACCTTCAGCCTTTAGCCTCGCCTGCGCCAGACTGGGATGGTCATTAACAGAAGTCGAAACTATCAGCTTGTGTGGTCGTCCCGCAAGTTTGCTTCAGGCTTATATTTATCCCCAAGCCAAGTTATTAATTTTGAGCGCCGACAAGGAAACACCGCAAATTGTGGCAGAAATCCTGAAAAATCGGGGCTATGGTCAAAGTAAAATGATTGTTCTAGAACGTTTAGGTGGCATTCATGAACGAATAATTGCAAGTACAGCCGCCGCTTGGAGTGAAACAGAAATTGCTGACTTAAATACCATCGCCGTTGAATGTCTGGCTGACATTGGCGTTACAGCCTTACCAAGATTACCAGGATTGCCAGATCATGCCTTTCACCATGACGGACAATTAACCAAACGAGAAGTCAGGGCAATTACTTTATCAACATTAGCACCCTTACCAGGGGAACTTTTGTGGGATGTCGGCGCGGGTTGTGGTTCCATTTCCATTGAATGGATGCGGACTCATCCCCGGTGTCGAGCGATCGCCATTGAACAAAATTCATCTAGACTGCAATATATTGCCGATAACGCCGCCGCTTTGGGTACGCCAAACCTAGAAGTTATTGCAGGGAAATCACCCCCAGCTTTGCAAAACTTACCCACACCAGACGCGATTTTCATTGGTGGTGGCGTGACAGCAGCCGGATTGTTTGATATTTGCTGGACAGTACTACCTTCTGGCGGTCGTTTAGTCGCCAATGTTGTCACCATCGAAGGCGAGCAAACCTTATTTCAATGGTATGAAAAAGTTGGTGGCAGTTTTACCCGCATCGCCATTCAACGAGCAGAACCCATTGGTAAATTTTTAGGCTGGCGAGCAATGGCTCCTGTGACTCAATGGATTGCTATCAAATAGAAAAAACCTGCTACAAATAAAAGGGAGAATATGAGAAAAGCGTACACAGTCTAATACCATTTTGGATTTTGGATTTTAGATTTTAGATTTTAGATTTTGGATTGGGTAAGGGTTGATCGGTAAGCTTTTGAGCCATCCATCTGTCGCAATCATTTTTTAATTTAGTATAATTTTATACAGCGTTTCTCCAAAACTGATAACTAGCCTCCAGCCTCTAGACCCTCCTTTATACTTAGTTATGAAATTTGTCTCATCGGGACTGCCTTCTGCTATAGTTACAATTTTTATCGGTTAATATGGCGATCGCATATTCAAAAATCCCAAAACTGCCCGATTATGTTGTGTGGGTGTATCTTAACTCTTAATTATGCTGAGTAGTGTTGACCGATTATTATTTGTGCGCCGAGTCCCGATTTTTAAAGAATTACGGGATGATTTTATCGTGCGGCTAACTTCAGTCATGCACGAGTTGTCATTTCCGGCAAACTATACAATTTTTAGACAGGGCGAAGAAGGGCGATCGCTTTATATAGTGGTATCAGGTAGAGTTAAAGTCCACATTGGTAATAAATTTCTCGCAGAAGTAGAACAGGGAAAATACTTTGGCGAGATGGCAGTATTTGATACACAGCCCCGTTCTGCCACTGCTACCACCATCGAACCTTGTGAATGCTTAGAACTCACACAAGAACAACTTTATGACGCAATTGAAGAAACTCCCGAAATTGCCGTCAACATCATTCGTGAGTTATCACGGCTCATCCGCAGACTGAATGAGAGTGTTGAAGTAACTCATTCATAGTCTTCTACAATTGGGATTAATACACTTGAATTATTATTCATGCTACGTAAATTTACTAGTCGGGATGAATTGATAACGTATCTGCGCGAACAATTTCCCCAAGCCGCAGAACGTGACAACCATATTAGTAATACTATTGGCGGACGCAAAGCAGCCCAAAAAGCATTACAAAAAGTAGACCCAGCCGCCTACAGCAAAACCCGTAACTTTTTTACAGGCGCAGTTACAAAACTTTCACCATACATTCGCTATGGGGTGTTAAGTCTAGCCGAAATCCGCGAATATGTACTTGATAACGTCAAACATCCAGAAGATGCTACCAAACTAATTAACGAATTAGGCTGGCGTGATTATTGGCAGCGATTGTATGTCAAGCTAGGTGATGGCATCTGGCAAGACCAAGAAGAATATAAAACAGGTTACACAGTCTCAGAATACGCCCCAGAACTACCCCAAGACATTCAAGCAGGTAGTACAGGGCGAGTTTGTATCGACAGTTTCAGCCAAGAATTGCGAGAAACTGGCTATTTACACAACCACGGGCGGATGTGGTTAGCGGCTTACATCGTTCATTGGCGGCGTATTTGTTGGCAAGCCGGGGCTAAATGGTTTTTGCAACATCTTTTAGATGGTGATCCTGCCAGTAATAATATGTCTTGGCAATGGGTAGCCAGCACATTTAGCCATAAACCATATTTTTTCAACCGCGAGAATTTAGAACGCTATACCAAAGGTGTTCATTGTCAAAAATGCCCACTATACGGGCATTGTGACTTTGAAGGTAGCTACGAAGAATTAGAACAAAAGTTATTTCCCAAAGGGGAATTTACCAAAAAGCCAAATAGCCAAAGTTGGCAGCATGGCAAAAAAGGGAAAAAATAAAGCTTATAAACCCCTCAGACTGGAAGTCTGGGGCTATACAAACACTTCTTTTACACCCTTACACCCATTTTCAAGGCAGTTCTCATGAATAAACCAATTATCTGGATACACGGCGACTGTCTCAGCCCATCCAACCCCGCATTTCAAGAATACCCTGATGCCCCAGCAATTTGGGTATGGGACGATGCTTTAATTGAAGAATGGCAATTAAGCCTGAAACGCATCGCCTTTATTTATGAATGCTTGCTAGAGTTGCCAGTAGAAATTCGTCGCGGCAATGTTGCCCAAGAAATTTTAGCCTTTGCTAAAGAAAACAATGCTAATTTTGTGGTGACAGCCGAAAGCCCAAGTCCGAGATTTGATGATATCTGCGATGACATAGAACGTTCTGTGAAATTAGAAGTATTAGCCGTAGAACCATTTTTTGAGTATGACGGCTATATCGATTTAAAGCGTTTTTCCCGCTATTGGAAAGTAGCGGAAAAGTACGTTTTTGATTGATGCGGCAAGTGCTGAGTGCTTTACACTGAGCGTAGTCGAAGTGTGAGTGCTGAGTAAAACATTCTTCCTCTACCCCTACTCCCTACTCCCCACTCCCTACTCCCCACTTCTAAGGCGACAACCGCTCAATTTTCCAACTGCCATCATCTAAAAGAGTATAAAGCAAGCGATCGTGTAGTCGGCTAGGACGACCTTGCCAAAACTCAATTTCGGAAGGAATGACTCTTAAACCCCCCCAATGAGGCGGACGAGGAACTTCTTGGTTTTCATATTTACTCTGAAACAGTTCCATTCGCTTTTCTAGCAGTTCTCGACTTTCGATAACTTCGCTTTGATGAGAAACCCAAGCACCTAAGCGACTATTAGGTGGACGACTTTCAAAATACTTGTCTGACTCTGCTTCCGAAACTTTTTCTACATGACCACAAATTCGTACTTGGCGTTCTAATTCTGCCCACCAAAAAACCAAAGCTGCTTGAGGATTTTCTGCGAGTTCTTGTCCTTTGTGACTGTCGTAATTAGTAAAAAAAACAAAACCTCGTTCATCAAAATCTTTGAGTAACACCATTCTCGCCGCAGGTTTAGCATCAGGTGTGGCAGTAGCTAAAGTCATGGCATTGGGTTCTGGCAATTGCGCTGCTAATGACTGCTCAAACCATTTTTTAAATTGTATAAATGGGTTAGGGTCAACTTCAGTTTCAGTTAAGTCTTGTAATGTGTAGTCTTTGCGGAGGTCAGCTATGGTGGTATTCATCGTTATGTATTTCCTCTATAACAGATACACTTATACAGGGCTTAGTTAAAAATATCTATAAATCATGGCTGGTATCAATGCCAGTTGCCCAAATTTCTTCCCGAACCGTCTCAAGCATTAAATCCAATGCGCCGTTCAGCCTCTCTGCAAACTCTGTTATTCTACGGTTTGAGCGGCCCGATTATCGCTCTCAATGTTGGGCTGCTATCAATACTTTTCAACTATTTTAAGCATCCCATCACGATTGTTAGTGTTGCGGCGATTTTAGCTTTTTTACTGAATTACCCAGTGAAGTTTTTTGAACGCGCCCGCATCACTCGGACACAGGCAGTCATCATAGTGTTGTTGGTGACATTGACATTGTTTGTCATTTTGGGTGTGACTTTAGTCCCAATCGTGATTGACCAAACAATTCAACTGTTAAATAAAATTCCTGATTGGTTAACTGCAAGTCAAACCAACTTAGAACAACTAGAAGCATTTGCCCAAAAGCGCCGTTTACCTTTAGATTTACGAGTACTGAGTAATCAAATTAATGCCAGTATACAAAACATAGTCCAGCAGTTAGCATCTGGGGCGGTGGGTGTAGCTGGGACTTTGCTATCGGGCTTATTAAATATTGTACTGGTGGTTGTACTGGCATTTTATATGCTTTTGTATGGCGATCGCGTCTGGCTCGGTTTAATCAATCTTTTGCCATCTCACATTGGCGTACCTTTGACGATATCTCTACAGCTAAATTTTCAAAGATTTTTCTTGAGTCAATTGCTACTTGGCTTATTCATGATAGTGACTCTCACCCCGATTTTTCTTGTGATGAAAGCGCCTTTTGCCTTATTGTTTGCCATAGTTATCGGCATATCAGAACTGATTCCCTTTATTGGGGCAACCTTGGGCATTAGTTTGGTGACAATTTTAGTAATGCTGCAAAACGGTTGGTTAGGAGTGCAAGTTGCGATCGCTGCAATGATTATGCAACAAATTAAAGATAATCTCTTAGCACCCAAATTACTCGGTGACTTTATCGGTCTCAACCCCATTTGGATTTTTATTTCTATTTTGATTGGATTTGAAATTGCGGGATTGTTAGGTACACTTGTGGCTGTTCCCATCGCTGGCACTATTAAAGGCACATTTGATGCCATCAAAACCAACAAAGGAGGTAATTTCGTCTCACCTTTCACCATTTCCCACGACCCGCCAGAAGACCGGATAAATTAGGGAGTAGGGAACTGAGGAAGTAAAGTAAAGGACGCAGAGGAAGCAGAGGAAGAATTTTTTACTCAGCACTCAGCACTCAAAACTCAGCACTATTAAGTTATCTTGCTGAAACACCAGTATAAAAACCTAATGATATATTAGTTTGTCCATAAATAATTAAATTAACTAGAGTATCTTGCTGGGATTTGTTTCACCGACCTCAAATCACACCAATTCGGAAATCAGAATGGATGCTTCCGAGCTATTAGAGACAATAACACTCCTCATTGACCAAGCTGAACGGGGGGAAATAGACCCTTGGGATGTCAAGGTGATAGAGGTAATTGACCGTTATTTAGAATTTATGGCACCGGAGGCGACAACAAAAGGCTATGAAGCTGATTTATCTCAATCTGGCCAAGCTTTTTTGTCGGCATCAATGCTGGTGTTATTCAAAGCAAATACCTTGATGCAATGGTCAACAGCTGGAGATGTCGCAGAAATTTTAGAAGATGACGGCATAACTGATTTGGAAAACGGCTTCTCTCATCAGCGTCGGTTGCCATTAGAGTTACAGCTACGCCGCCGTCCCTCGGCTATGCCACCGCCTAAGCGACGTGTCACCCTGCAAGAATTAATTGAACAATTGCAGCTGATGGCAAATCAGCTAAAACTCGTCCAAAAAGTTGATAAGCCGGCGCGGGTGAAGCGCCAGCCTAGTGTCCGTACAATGCGGCAGGCGCTAGAATTAGCTCACCAAGAAAATCTCACAGAAGTTGCTCAAGAACTGGAGGAGTTACTGCGTAATGCTGCCCAAGAATTATTTCAAGAACAAAGTTATGTCACCCTGGAACAGCTTGTACAATTATGGTCTCAAAACCAGCAACCACAACAAAATAATGCTCACCATGAGTCAGAACACAGCCACTTAGTTGGTGTGTTTTGGGCTTTACTGTTGTTATCGGCTCAATCTAAAGTCGAACTATTTCAAGCGGAATTTTACCAAGAAATCCAAATTCGGCTGATTACAGATGCAGTTAACATACCAAAATCCGTAGAACAACCAATAAACTAAATTACTAGTTCAGATTAAAAATAATTATGTAAGTTACACAGAGATACCAAAGCTATTTTTTTAAGTTTTAGCAAATTTAGAATATTAGCGATCGCTTGCGGCGGGTTAAGCCTGTAGCCTATCTCTCGCTATGGTTGCAATAACCAGTAAATTACTGTTATCCCTGATTCTAGGAGTTGCTTAGAACAGAGATTAAAACTGATGATTAAGTATTACTCGTTGAAAGTAAACTGGCTTGTGGTTGAGGAACAAATTTTATGAAAGCGATGATTCTCGCGGCGGGTAAGGGTACTCGCGTTCGTCCCATTACCTACACGACTCCCAAACCAATGATTCCTATCTTGCAAAAGCCAGTGATGGAATTTTTACTGGAACTTTTGCGTCAACATGGTTTTGACCAAATTATGGTCAATGTTAGCCATTTAGCTGAAGAAATTGAAAACTATTTCCGCGACGGTCAACGGTTTGGCGTACAAATTGCCTATTCTTTTGAAGGTAAAATTGATGACGGTAAACTGGTGGGGGAAGCCATTGGTTCGGCGGGAGGAATGAGGCGGATTCAAGATTTCTCGCCGTTTTTTGACGATACTTTTGTAGTATTATGCGGTGATGCTTTAATTGACTTGGATTTAACAGCAGCTGTGAAGTGGCATAAATCTAAAGGGTCTATAGCCACCATCATTTCTAAATCTGTTCCCCTAGAAGAAGTTTCTAGTTACGGTGTTGTCGTTACTGATGAAGAGGGACGTGTCAAAGCTTTCCAAGAAAAACCTTCAGTAGAAGAAGCCCTCAGCACCAATATCAACACAGGGATTTACATTTTTGAGCCAGAAGTATTTAAATACATTCCCTCTGGGGTTGAATATGACATCGGTAGTCAGTTATTCCCCAAATTAGTCGAAATTGGTGCGCCTTTCTACGCGATTCCGATGGATTTTGAATGGGTAGATATTGGTAAAGTCCCAGACTACTGGCGAGCAATTCGCGGTGTGTTGCTAGGTGAAATTAAAAACGTCCAAATTCCCGGTCATGAAGTCGCCCCTGGCATCTACACTGGCTTAAATGTGGCGATCAATTGGGACAAGGTAGATATCACTGGCCCAGTTTACATTGGTGGAATGACCAGAATTGAAGATGGAGCGAAAATCGTTGGGCCAGCGATGATCGGCCCGAATTGTTGGATATGCAGTGGCGCAACTGTAGATAACAGCGTCATCTTTGAATGGTCACGTTTGGGGCCTGGTGTCCGTCTCGTTGACAAGCTGGTGTTTGGTCGTTATTGCGTGGATAAAACAGGCGCATCTATTGATGTGCAAGCTGCTGCTTTAGACTGGCTAATTACTGATGCGCGTCAAGCACCACCAGTCCACACACCTCTAGAACGACAAGCGATTGAAGAATTGCTGGGGACAAGCACCAGCTAGGGGCTAGAGGCTAGAGGCTAGGGGCTGGTAACTTTGGATTAATCCCAAAAAAATTCCCCTAATCTCTAGTAGTCTGCCAAGGAAACTTTGCGTTGTGGTCAGCAGAGGAGCAGAGGGGCAGGGGGAAAAGACTTACTGCAAGTTTCTCCCCTGCTCCCCTGCACAAGAGCTTACCTCCACGTAGCAATTTTGGGTTGGTACACTACTAGTCCCTAGTCTCTGATCCCTAACCTTTAGCTGTTCAGATAGGTGT
The DNA here is from genome assembly GCF_014698045.1 of Aulosira sp. FACHB-615. Classification (GTDB taxonomy): domain Bacteria; phylum Cyanobacteriota; class Cyanobacteriia; order Cyanobacteriales; family Nostocaceae; genus Nostoc_B. Next base: position 192,789 of record NZ_JACJSE010000005.1, on the reverse strand, counting down.
ATCTTCTGAGACTTTGCTCGTAGGTTTGCAATAACCTTTGGGATTCTGCCAAGGTAATGCGTTTTTCTTCTAGTGCTTTCTCGCAGCGTTGGCGGATATTTTCCACCATATCTTCGGAGTCATACTGCACATAACTGACTACCTCGCTCATGGTATCGCCTTTGACGACGTGTTGAATTTGGTAGCCTTTGGGTGTGAGTTGAATGTGAACGGCGTTGGTATCACCAAACAAGTTGTGCAGGTTGCCCATGATTTCTTGATACGCACCATTGAGGAACATTCCCAAGTAATAGGGTTCGCCTGGTTGGAAGGTGTGCAGTTCTAAAACAGATTTGACATCACGCAGGTCAATAAAGCGGTCAATTTTACCGTCACTGTCGCAGGTGAGGTCTGCCAAAATTCCCCGTCTTGTTGGTTCTTCATCAAGGCGGTGGATAGGCATAATGGGAAATAATTGGTCGATCGCCCAACAGTCTGGTGCTGATTGAAACACTGACAAGTTGGAGTAGTAGATGGAAGCCATGATTTTTTCTAGGTCTTCCAGTTCATCGGGTACGTAATCTTGCTGTCTAGTAATGTCTAAAATCTTTTGACAACAAGCCCAATAGAGTCGCTCGGCTTTGGCTCTTTCCCGTAGACGCAAAATGCCTAAGTTAAAGCGGCTGATGGCTTCTTCTTTAAATTGGGTTGCGTCGTGGAAAAACTCTTGGTAATTTTCTTTGTTAATTGATTGATAAGTTTCCCACAAGTAATTGATAATTGGTGATTCTCCCTCTTGTGGTGGTTCGGGGGGATGGAGGGGGACATCGCTGGTACTGAGAATGTCAAAAATCAGTACCGATTGGTGAGATGCGATCGCCCTACCACTTTCACTAATCAGTGTTGGTACTGGGATTTGTCTTTCCGCACAGGTATCTTTTAACTCTGCAACAATATCGTTGGCATAGTTCTGCATGTTGTAGTTTTTCGAGGCGTAGAAGTTGGTTTGAGAACCGTCATAATCTACACCCAAGCCACCACCAACATCGAGATATTTCATGTCTGCTCCCAACATCGCCAACTCTACATAAATGCGGCTGGCTTCTTGGATGGCATCTTTAATCACATTGATGGCAGAAATTTGCGAACCGATGTGGAAATGTAATAACTGCAAAGACTCGATTAACTCGGCTTCGCGTAATTTATCCACAGCTTCGATAATTTCGGGCATGGTTAAACCAAACTTGGCGCGATCGCCACTGGAAGTTCCCCAGCGTCCCATTCCTTGGGTGCTGAGTTTGGCACGCACTCCCAAAATTGGTTTAATCCCTAACTGGCGATTAGCCGCAATTACCAAATCAACTTCTTCAATCTGCTCTAAAACAATAATTGGGGTTTGGCCTAGTCTTTGGGCTAACATTGCCGTTTCGATGTATTCCCGGTCTTTATAGCCGTTGCAAACGAGCAATGCGCCTGGGGTATCCAATAAAGCCAGGGCAATCATTAATTCTGGCTTGGAACCGGCTTCTAATCCAAATTGATGGGGTTTACCAAATTTGACTAAATCTTCAATCAAATGCCGTTGTTGGTTGCATTTGACAGGAAACACCCCACGATAAACACCAGGGTAGTTATAACGAGCGATCGCTTTGGCAAAACAAGCATTTAACCGCTCAATGCGGTCTTCTAAAATGTCAGAAAAGCGAATCAGCAAGGGTAGCCCCAAATTCCTTTGCTTTAAGGCGTTGACCAATTCAAACAAGTCAAGAGAACCCCCGCGATCGCCTTTGGGGGAAACAGTCACATGACCAGCAGCGTTAATTGAAAAATAAGGTTGTCCCCATCCTTCAATGCGGTATAGTGCTTCGCTATCCTCGATTTTCCAAGCGCGAGGTAAATCGCCGGCGGTAGTGCTTGGTGGTAATAACTTTTTTTGTTTGTGATTTTTCACTTCAGATTTATGACCATTTGACGGTAGTTGTACCACCTCATCAGATGTAGCAGTTGACTCAACACCCATTTCTGACCTCTGTGTTTCACCCACGAATAAACAATTTAACGCATTCATCTGGTAATGGATACGCACCTAGTGATGATTTCTGAGATAAACTCTGATTGGTCAATTGTCATTCGTCAATATTGTCATTTGTCATTGGTCATTCGTTTTTAGACTATTGACAAAGGACAAAAGACCAAGGACAAAAGAAAATTGACAAGATAAAAACTTTATTAAGTTTTGGGAGACAGCTTTGGAACGCACATTTTTAGCAATTAAGCCTGATGGCGTACAACGTAAACTAGTTGGCGAAATTATCCGTCGGTTTGAAACTAAGGGTTTTACCCTGGTGGGGTTGAAGTTTCTCCAAGTAAGTAAAGAATTGGCGGAACAACATTATGGTGTTCACCGGGAACGCCCCTTTTTCGGTAGCTTAGTCGAATTTATCACTTCTGGCCCAGTTGTAGCGATGGTCTGGGAAGGTGATGGTGTGATTGCGGCGGCGAGAAAAATCATCGGTGCTACCAATCCCTTAACCGCAGAACCAGGAACAATTCGCGGCGACTTTGGGATCAATATTGGACGCAACTTAATTCACGGTTCCGATGCTCCCGAAACTGCACAGCAGGAAGTTGCTTTGTGGTTTAAAGATGAAGAGTTAGTTAATTGGCAACCACATATTTTCCCTTGGTTGCACGAATAATTTTGGGGAGTAGGGAGTGGGGAGTGGGGAGTGGGGAGTAGGAAAACACGGCATTTCTGCCGCCTGCCTCCGGTTGGTGAATCTCGACTTCGCTCGATTACCGCGTAGCCGAACCACTGCCTCCTGACTCCTGCCTCCTTATTTCGAGACTTCGGTTTTTTCCGGTTCAGCTTGGGGTAATGAGGCGGGATTCCGTTTAGAAAAGCCCCAAGCTAAAATCAGGGCGATCGCAGTGATCATTAACCATTCTGGTGGCACTAAATCATCGTTGATCACTTTTAAGAGCAAACGCAAACCTACGAACGCTACAGTTACATAACCTGCATCTTCGAGGTTGGCATATTCATCTAACCAGCGAATAAACAAGCCAGCCATAAATCGCAGTGTAATAATTCCGATGGTGGCACCTGTTAAGACTAACCATCTTTCTTGGGAAACTGCGATCGCGGTTGTAACGCTATCTAATGAAAATGCCAAGTCTGTAAATGCAATTACAGGTATGGCTTGTAAAACAGTTTTAAACCTCGGCCCATGATGGTGAGAGTCTTCTGTTTCTTCTGAGGTAAAGTGTTGGAATACCAGCCACAGCAAGTAAGCAGCACCTAACAGTTCAAATTGCCAGAAATTTTGTACCCAGGTAGCAGTCAAAATCAGGGAAATCCGCAACACGTAGGCAATTACTAAACCAAAGTTCAGCGCCTTACCTTCTAGTTCCTTGTCTTCTAATCCCTGGGCGATCGCAGCGAGGGCGATCGCATTGTCAGCCGAAAGCACCGCCTCTAAAAACACCAGAATTAGCAGGACTATAGGGGCTTCGACGCTGAAGTGAAAGTGGAGATAATCAAATATGCTGTCTAGCATTCCGGGGTTCTCAAGTCAAAAATAAAAACTAACAGAATTTTTTTCTATAAAAAGCGCAATCAATCGCTACTCCTATCCAGCTTAACTTGTAAAAGCTACATAATCGCAGCGATCGCATCTAAGTATTTTACATTCTCATTTCAATGTAGTATTGAGAATACAGAAATTCAGCAGCGATCGCTAGAAGCTGAATGGAAGATATGGCAATTCTATTTGAGATATCAAACGAGAGACAAGGGAGATAAGGGAGACAAGGGAGATAAGGTAGACAAGGGAGATAGATAACAACAGGTTGGCGTAAATAAATAAACCACAGTTCGGCTACGTGGTAATCGAGCGAAGCGATGCACTGAGCTTGTCGTTCGCGTAGCGTCTCCGGTAGGAGAAGTGTCGAGATTCAACTACCGCGTAGCCGAAACTCAGTGACCATAAGTAATTGCTAAAAGCCTTGTGGTATCAAGGTTCTTTCTTTTGCCTTTTGCCTTTTTACTTTTTCCTTGTTGTACTAGTCTGACGGCTGCATAAACTCATCAACCCAAACCTATTGATTGAGTGAAGGGATAAAACCCAAACACTAAACACTCACATTCAAAGGAAAACAGTTATGAAAACCAATCTTTTACTCAGCCTTGCTTGTTCTATCTCCTTATTAGGTACAGTCACATTACCTACTCATGCTCAACCAGTTCCAACTGTGCAACCACAAGCAATCAGTTCTGAAATCACCATTCCTCAAGATACCGCAATTATTGTGGCTTTTCCTGCACCTGTTACCATCGATGTTGGGCAGAAAAAAGATTATCCTCTGACTCTTCCTTTAGCTAGTGCCATTAAAGATGCTCAAGGCAATGTTATCGCGCCTGAAAATACCCCAGTCAGTATAGTTTTAAAACCCAAAGAAGGCGGAGCAAGAATTGTGGCACAGTCTTTAGTGATTAACGGCAGAATTGTGACCATCAAAGCCTCTAGTCAAGTGATTCCTGGTACTACCATTACCCATGTGCGAGCTAATGATAAGGCAGTTGAAAATGGTTCGGTTTGGGGGAGAATTGGCGGCAGTACTTTAGGCTTTATCAGCCAAGGAGATCCTGAGCAATTTGATCGAGGAGCTATGTTAGGCAGTGCTGTAGGATTGTTGACAGGTTTAAGTTCCGCAGAAAACACCCGGATTGTACAAATTCCCCAAAGCAGTGTTTATGTCCTATCCCTTGAAGCTCCTATTAGTTTAACTCCTCGTTAGTCACAGAAACAATCAGATAAAATCACTCCCAAAATTTTACGCTGGCTGTAAGATGGCTAAATGAAAATTATGTCGATTTTCTACTATCAAGTATTTTTCTTGTAACGGTTGCCACTGCTGCCATAATTGGTGACGATGTTCGGCTAATAAGTTAGCTAAAGTAGGCAGATGACTATTAAATTCTGACTTAAAAACATCGGTCAGCCACTGTCCCATCACCACACTATCTTGAATGCTCCCTAAAATATCTTGTATGCTTTTTATTTCCACAATGTACCCTGTGTAAGCGTCTGTATATAATTCAGCAAATAATTCCATTTGATAACGCAAACGTTTTGCTTGTTTGCGTAAATCATGAATCGTCTCACCTTTACTAGTTAAATGTTGTTCTATTTTCTCAGCTTGCCAATCACTGCGAATCTTCACTTCAGACTCGGTAACTTGAGTTCCCACTAACCACCCTGGATGGAGAAAGAAAACACTGACTTCTGGTAAGAGTAAATCTGGTAATACTTGCTGAATTGGCAGAGTAGCTAAAGATTGATAGTGGGGTTTTTCTAACCATTCTTCTAATGTTTGTTTAAAAGATTTATATGGCTCATCTTTGAGTGTATTCAACACATCAGCTAATGCAACTTCTCGTTGTTTTGCTAAAGCCTGAAAAGCTTTATGTAGAGATTTTTGTTCCTTATGTGGTAGTTTTGGTTGGTAAAGCTGTTCTAAACTTTCTTTGAGTACGTCTAAGTCTCTGAGGCTACCTAGCCGACGAGCAATTTTACCAATATTTTTATCACTTGCTGGCTTTGGCAAATCTAGTACAATATCAAACCGATTCACTGCGGTACGGAGACGGCGCATCCCTACACGCATTTGATGTAATGCTTCAGGATCTTCATCTTTTTTAACAGTTTTTTCGTACTTTAAAGTTTTATTAAAATGCTTTTGAATTGCTTGGTAAGCGTATTCGCCTAGTGTTTTGACCGTGGGTTTGGTGGCTAGTTTCATAATTAATAGCAACTAGTTACTGATTAGGGTTATTGCATACTAGCATCAGTTTAAAAAAACCATCTATCTCTAGATAGTTTTTTTAAACTTGATAACTATAATGATGAGTATTAATATTAGCATTATTTTGAGATGAATCTAAAAATAAAGTGAGTTTATAGAGATTGTTGTCTAATACTGATTAAAATGGCTGTCATTATCTTGGATAGTTACTGTAATCACAAAAAATATTCATCATAAAAATGCCAAACTCACAGATCATCAAGCAAGTTATTCTCACATTTACTGAAAGTTTTCGAGAATACAGAACAGATATTTCAGGAGTAATGCTAACACCTGATAAACATTTATGGTTAGGCTCAGATGAAACTTCTACCTTGGAAAGACTAACTTTGAGTGAAGAAAATAAATTTGCCGAACACCAACAATATAAAGTCTCAGATTTTCTTAAATTACCTGCTTCAGAAGACGAAGAAATTGATATTGAAGGATTGGCATATACAGATTATTATTTATGGTTAGTTGGTTCCCATAGTTACAAACGCAAAAAACCCAAACCTGACAAGTCTGATCAAAAAAATGTTTTGAGACTGGCAAAAATTGAAACCGAACCTAATCGTTATATCTTAGGCAGAATTCCTTTGATAGATGGCAAATTAGTTTCTGCTTGTCAACACCCACAAGACGCAAATTTACAGTTAACTTCGGCAAAATTAGAAATCACAAAACAAGGCAATTTACTAATGTCTGCTTTAGCAAATGACCCTCATTTGGGGGCATTTATTCAAGCTGCAATTCCCGGTAAAGACAATGGTTTTGATATTGAAGGGTTAGCTATTTATAAAAACCGAATTTTTTTGGGGTTGCGTGGCCCTGTATTACGAGGTTGGGCAATAGTTCTGGAAATTGAACTACAAAACTCCAGTCCCGGATTGCTGAAACTCATGCCGATTGGTGAAGCAAAGAAAGAATACAAAAAATATTTCCTTTGGCTGAATGGGTTAGGAATTCGTGATTTGTGTCTGGATAGAGAAGATTTATTAATTTTAGCTGGGCCAACAATGGATTTAGATGGCCCAGTGCAAGTTTATCGTTGGCAAAATGGTTTGAAGTCTTCAGAAAATCTGCTCAACTATCCACAGCTTGTGCAAGAAATTCCTTATGGAAATCGCAATGATCATGCTGAGGGGATGACTTTATTTCAAGATATATTAGGAGTGCCTTCGCTGTTAGTGGTTTATGATTCTCCGGCTGAGACTAGGTTAATTGACGATCGCAGCGTCACAGCCGATATATTCTCCTTAAGTTAAAGGTTAGTAGAAATTGCTTGCACAGGACAAGTCGGAATACACTGTTCACAAACAATGCAGCGCGATCGCGTAAATGTTAATTTATATGTTTCTGGATGCAAACTCAGTGCTTCTGTAGGACATACCCCAGTACACAAGCCACAGTCAACACAGATATCTTCATCAATAGCAATTTCTCCCAAACTGGAAGATACACCAATGTGACGCGATCGCATCCATTCAATTGCTGCATCTAACTGATCAATATCTCCAGAAAGTTCCACCACCAATTTACCGATTTGATTGGGGGCGACTTGGGCGCGGATAATATTGGCAGCTACATTAAAATCTTTTGCCAGTACATAGGTTACAGGCATTTGAATAGCACGCTTGGGAAATGTTAAAGTAACTCGTTTTTTCACAGGTTTAAGCAGGTAGAGGCGGACAGATAAAAAGAAAGCGATAAACTAAAAAGTGGCAATAGTTAATAAGTATGAATAAATTTGCTATGACTACAGAAGCATCCGTTAATACTCCCACCAAGCCAGAATCTAAATTTGGGCAGCGTTTAAGAAACTTCTTAATTGTAATAGTAGCGATCGCCCTGAGTGTTGCTCTTGTTTTAGGGTTAAGAACTGAAACTAATTCCATTTCCGTTGCTGAGTTGGCGAAAAACTCCACACCCCTAGATGTTGCTGTGAGTAACGGTAAACCATCCATCGTGGAGTTTTACGCTGACTGGTGTACTGTTTGCCAAAAAATGGCACCAGATATGGCAGAACTAGAACAGCAGTATGCCGACAAAGCTAATTTTGTCATGCTGAACGTAGATAACACCAAATGGTTGCCAGAAATGTTGAAATATCGCGTAGATGGTATTCCCCATTTTGTATTTTTAACTAAAGATGCAGAAAGTACAGCCCAGGCGATCGGTGATATACCCCGTAATATCATGGCTAATAATGTCGAGGCGTTAGTGGCTGGTACACCCTTACCTTATGCCCAAGCTAGTGGTAAAACTTCTAAAGTTTCTACCTCAGTTGCACCAAAACCGCAAGATGATCCCCGCAGTCATGGTAGCCAAGTCGTGAATTAATTGTTTTAAACATATAGGAATACGGTTTGATTCCTGAATCTATAGCAGTTCTTACTTGCTTGTAATACAGTTGGAACCCCACCCCGCATTTGCTGACGCAAACGCTCCCCTCCCCGCTTGCGGAGAGAAGTTGCGTGCGGGGGTTCCCCCCGTTGAGCAAACTTCGGGGGAGGGGTTGGGGGTGGGGTTGAAATGTACTCATCCAACCGAGAACCGCTATAGTTGTGTACCCAGGGAGTAGGAAAGAAGCCTGACCTATCTTTGTCTACAAAAACAAATGCACCAGTAAAATACCCTGGGTGGGGTATCTTCCTGGTGCAACAAGCAAATTTCGACAAACAGGGGAGTAATTAAGAACAGTTGTTCGCTATTTTTGTAGATGGATATTGTACCGATTTGAGCAACCTACATTTTATTGGCTCAACCGCCTGCAACAGCAGGTACAATACTCACTTCATCACCATCTTTCAACGATGTAGCTATTCCCTCTAAAAAGCGGATATCTTCACTATTCACATACAAATTTAAAAAGCGTCGTGGTTGTCCTGCTTCATCACACAGTCGCTCTTTGATACCAGGACAATGTTTTTCTAAAGAATCGAACAACTCAGCGACACTGCTACCTGTGCATTCGATGGTAGCTTGACTATTTGTGAATTTTTGGAGAGCAGTTGGAATTAAAACAGTAACAGCCATATTGGAAGTGTGAAGTGTGAAGTATGAAGTATGAAGTGGGAAATTTAGGTTTGTTGTTTTTTACCTTTAAACTAGAACTTGTTGCCATTCTAGGCGGTCTAGGGTACGAGAACGTTCTAGGGCGCGTTCAAAACTATCGAGTTTGGCATCAATTGTCAATGGTTCGCCAACGTAACCTTGAATTGCTTCTTGAGTTTTCAAACCATTGCCAGTGATATAAACAACGGTAGTTTCATCTGGATCAATTTTGCCAGCTTCTACCAATTTTTTCAGCACAGCGATGGTTGTACCACCTGCTGTTTCTGTAAAGATACCTTCGGTTTCTGCCAGCAACTTGATGCCTTCGATAATTTCTGCATCGGTGACTGATTCAATATTACCGCCTGTTTTCTTCGCAATTTCGACAGCATAGACACCATCTGCTGGATTACCAATTGCGATCGATTTAGCAATTGTATTTGGTTTCACTGGCTTGATAAAGTCGCGGTCTTCTTTAAATGCTTGAGCGATGGGCGAACAACCTTCAGCTTGTGCGCCGCTAAACCGCACATTTTTATCTTCTACTAAGCCAACTTCGACAAATTCTTTGAAGCCTTTATAGATTTTGGTAAACAGCGAACCAGAAGCCAGAGGCGCAACTATATGATCTGGTAATTGCCAACCCAGTTGTTCAGCGACTTCAAAGCCGAGAGTTTTGGAACCTTCAGAGTAGTAAGGACGCAGATTAATATTTACAAAACCCCAACCATGTGTATTTGCAACTTCTGAACAGAGGCGGTTTACTTGATCGTAGTTGCCTTTAACAGCCATGAGTGTAGGACTGTAAATCAAGCTACCTAAAACTTTACCTGCTTCTAAGTCAGAGGGGATGAATACGCAGCAGTCTAAACCAGCATGAGCCGCGATCGCAGCTGTAGAATTTGCTAAGTTACCAGTACTAGCACAAGATACTGTAGTAAAGCCTAGTTCCCTAGCGCGAGACAAAGCAACTGAAACTACCCGATCCTTAAAGCTGAGGGTAGGCATGTTGACGGCATCATTTTTAATGTAAAGCTTATTCAGACCCAGGCGACGGGCAAGACGTTGGGAACGCACCAAAGGAGTCATCCCAGTTCCCACATCAATTACATTGTCAGTTGCAACAGGTAAAAATTGACGATAGCGCCAAATTGAATTTGGCCCGGCTTGAATTTTTTCGCGGCTCACACTCAGGCGAATATTGTTGTAGTTATATTTCACTTCCAACGGCCCAAAGCAAAACTCACAAACATGACTAGCTTGGAGTTCGTATTCTGCACCACATTCTTTACACTTCAACGCTTCTAATGTGGCTGTGGTGGTTTGGGTATGTTTGGAGATTGCCTGAGTCATAGCGATCGCTTTCCCTGTTTTGTCCGTCAACTGTCGCTTGATAGTAACACGAGTAAAAATACCAGTCAAACATACCCGATAAAAATAGTCGGATATTTGTCTACGCACAAAAATTCCTTGAAAAAATAAAAATATCTTTCTGATTGTTGATGAACACTCAGTATTACGGTAATAACTTATTAATTAAGTATAAAAAAATGTATTTTTTTAATTAAGATATCGTTGATAATACTGAGTTAATTTAAGTATGAATTTTTGGTATACCAGTATTTCGACTGTTTTTTTATTGCAGATGCTTGATTTAAGGTTGTTATTGTTACGCAATATTTGTGTAAGAAGTAATAGCCAAAGTGTCAGTAAATCAAGCAAAATGTAAGTAAAATCTGTCACTTATATTTAATTAGTATTACATCACTATTGGAATGGAAGAATTCAATTCCAGCATTTATATCGACTCTCATCGAAATTAATCAGGCTGCATCGTACTAAGCGACTACACCCAATGAAATCTCGTTACCCAACTCACAAGACTAAAAACGGCAAATTATACAATACTTTAGTAGCAACAGTATTGTTAGCTAACGGGTTTTTCTTGGTCTCCCCAGTGTTAGCTCAAACTACGCCAACCGCAGCTGGTACATCTATCGATAACCAAGCTACAGCCACCTACGAAGACCCCAATAATCCAAATATACCCATCAATGCCACTTCTAACACCGTTACTATCTCCATAGCAGAAGTAGCTGGTATTTTAGTTCAAGCTGGTACACCTGTAGATAACAACGGTGGAACTATTCAAACAGGCGATCTGATATATTTTCCTTTTACTATCACCAACATCGGTAACGACCCGACTCGGTTCCAAATTCCCACCCAGGCTGGTATTACAGGGCCAGGTACACAAGGCACACTACAATACAGCACTGATGGAACAACATGGACAGATGTTCCTACTGGTGGCTTCACTACAGCTTCCATACCAGTTAATGGCACGATACAAGTACGAGTCCCAGTCACAGTAAATTCAGGAGTAACACCTGGACAAACCATTAAAGTGACTTTAGGGGAAACTAACCCTGCTGAGACTAACTCTAACTCTCCACGAGCCGGATCGATTAATGATGCTAGAGATATTTACACTGTGGACAATGCAGATGGCACACAAGGAGAAGTTACAGGTGTACCTGCTAACGGTGTAGTAGAAGGCAGTGCGGCAGCCACAATCACTATTGCTCCGAAGTACTATTCTTTGGCTACCATACTCAAAACTCGCGGTACTTATAGCAATAGCAATACGCCAACTGATATTACAGACGATACTATCAACTACAGCTTGAGTTTACAAGTTAGGTCTACTGATAACACAGGTCAAAACATCACTCCCTCAGCTTTAGCTGGTTCTGTTATACCTGGTCTTACTGGCACCAATATCTTGGTGTCTGATGCTATTCCTTTTGGGACAGAATTAGCAGCAGTACCCACTGCTCCCACTGGTTGGACTGTAGTTTACTCTACTACTCCTGTAACTACATCTGCTAACGCTGCTACCTGGACAACCACAGCGCCAGCAGATTTATCTACTGTCACCCGCATCGGTTTTGCAAAAACTACTGTAGATGGCAACACATCTACTTATCTTGCTGCTGCGGATGCACAATCAACCAGCTTCTCTATTCAGGTAAAAGTTAAAACAGGACAGACTGCACCTCTAACCATTGCCAACATCGCGCAAGTATTTGGTAAAACACCAGAGACAAATGCTCCTGTATTTGACGAGTCTGGTGATATCAATCCCAGCAACTTTGATGGGACTCCGAATAACATGACACCCTCACGAAACGTAGATACAGATGGGGATAATGTACCAGATAAGTTACCAGATGTCGTACCTGATGGTTATATTACTGATCCAAAAACTGACCCCACTGATCTAAACAACACCGGAACTGATACCAATGGTAATAATACTGGTTCAGGCACTGATGGTGAAGCCAACGTATTTACAATCAGCCTTAACTCACTTGTCAACGGGCCGAATGGTTTTCCTGACGCAGTAGGCCCGAATAATAATAATGATGATTTTACAAACAAGTCTTCCAATGTTCCGGCTGGCTTAACTCCTGGTTCAACATTTAATCCAAACGCAGTTACTTTTACTAACACTATTCTCAATACAGGTAGTTTGGTAGCCAATATATCTTTACTACCTACACCACCAGCTACCCCAAGTCACTTGCCTAACGGTACAACCGTAACGATAACTGTTGGCTCTTCATCCGCTACTTATACATACAACGGCACAGTCTTTACATTTACAAGTGGCACTGGTTTTGCGGCAGGCAACCCTATCAGTGCTACTAACCCATTACAAATTAGCGCATTGGCAACAAATACTCAATCTAGCTATACCGTCACTGTTGATTTGCCTGCTGGTACTCCACTTTCAACTGATCCTGGTTTGGAACGCGGCTTCCCTGTACCAATCACGGCATTTATTGACGCTAATGGTGATGGTGTGTCTAACAACAACGAAGTGGCAAACATCACTATTGATCGTGTCTACACTGGTTTCTTGCAACTAATTAAACAGTCACGGATTTTACAAGGAACTGGGCCAGCAGTTCAAGGTACGGATGGTACTTTGAGTACAACACCGAAAAAACCTGCACCGGGAAATATTGTTGAGTACGTGATTCAATACAAAAATATTTCTGAACCACAGCCAGCAAATGGTAACAATAATGTAATTTTAAATGCTACCAAAGTGGTAATTACGGAAGATGGTACTTTAGCTCCCAATAATTGGGCGGTAGACAATGCACCTACCAATAACGTAATTGATACAAGCCATGTTCTTGGCTCAGTTCAGGCAGCAGGAACAATTCAATTCTTCGGTGGTACTCTTGCTAATACTGTTGGTAGTGAACAAAGTGGTACTACTGCGGCTACAGATATCACCAAGTATGTAAATACTCTCTCTGCCCCAGTTACACCTGGTCAAACAGGAACATTTATCTTTCAACGTAAGGTTAATTAACAGTAATTTATCAGGGTGATGAACATGAAACAAATTTTTATGGCTGGGATAGGAGCAAGTTTATTGCTGACCACAGCCTCTTTTATAACTAATTTATCAGGGGTATTTCATTGGCAAAAATTTAACATTGCCGTTGCTCAAACTCCACAAAAAACACAGGCTTTAAAGTTAGTTTTGGCAGCAGAAAAGCAGGTTTTATTTAAAGATCAGCAAGGTAAGCAAAAGGTAAATTGGCAAGCATTAAAAGGGCAAGCAGTAGTACAATCGGGAGATATATTACGGTATACCTTGACTGGGGAAAATACAAGCGATCGCCCACTAAAAAATCTTACACTCAATCAACCCATTCCCAAGGGAATGATTTATATTTTAAAATCTGCCAATTTTACTGGTGATGCCAAAATTACCTACAGCATTGACGGCGGACGTAGTTTTGTTGAAAATCCCACATTAAAAGTTACTCTACCAAACGGCAAATTAGAAACCAAACCAGCACCTGCAAATGCTTACACTCACATCCGGTTACAACTTCCCTTGGTAGCAGCAAAAACTAAGGTTAAATTAACTTATCAAACTCAGGTACGCTAACTGATAATTTTTGTGCTGTTTTTGGGCAAGATTTATTTACTAGTCAGCCGTCATCTCGGTCTATTTTCACTACTTCAATTGACTAGATAATTACTTACTAATAAGTCATTGGTAGACTTCTTTTAAACGACAACAAATTCAACTTATCAATAAATGTTTTTATTAACAAGTATTATGGCGTTTATGAGGAGATTAATTCAATGAATCGTCCTTGTAAAAAAAAACAGATAACTTTTGGTATTAACTGGAAACAAAGTTTAACAAAAATAGTTTTTTTGGTTAGTTTTTTGCATACTAGCGCACCCATAGTAGTAACCGCGCAAGATACTCGTGTGGTTAATCTTACTAACCAAGCTACTTATACTTATCAAGATAATGATCAAAATATTCCATATCAAGGAATTACTAGTCAACTTCAAGTTAGTCCTATCCCATTAGTTGACCCATCAGGAAGGATTTTAGGTTGTGGGGGTACACCCCTAGCAGACTATACAGGTTTTTCTGTAGGTATATATGAACCTAACCCCTCTGACCCCACCGGAACAGAATTAGGGCAATTACTTTCTTTAACCCGTACCGAAATTCCTGATATTCCGAGTAACAATATTCCTGGTGGTAAATCACCCAATAGCGAGAATAGTAATCCCTTTTCGATTACTAATAATCCAGCCGGTTTCTATAATTTTTTACTTGACCCCAATCGAGGCCAAACCGATCCGGGGAGACAATATATTTTAGTTATTAATCCTCCAGCTAATTCTATATACCAACAACGGCGGATTAAAATTGAAATCATCGATCGCACAGGTACAGGTAATAACACTATTGTGCGTTATGCTGCTACCTCTTTAGATGGTCAACCAATCCGAATTACAGGCGAAACCAGAGTAGAAGATAGCGTTGTTGTCGTACCCAATGCAGAGGTAGTGGGGCTAGATTTATTAGCTTTTGCCTTGACCACTAATATGTGTCAAGCACAGCAATTACAGATTATTAAAACAGGCGATCGCGCCACGGCGGAACCAGGGGATACAGTTATTTACCGTATATCAGTGAAAAACTTATCTGATACTACTTTAAATAACTTAGTTGTCACTGATACCTTGCCTTTAGGCTTTAATTTCATTAACAAATCTGTGCGTGGTGAGTTAAACGGTCAAGCAGTTAACATTACCACGGAGCGCAATGGCAATACAGTTACCTTCCGCACAGATGTCACAATTCCATCTCAAACAGTTGTCAATATTGCCTATGCTGCCCAACTCACACCTGATGCAGTGCGGGGGACTGGCCGCAATAGTGCGATCGCTCGTGTACTTAGAACTGACAACAACCTAGCTGCCAAGGATGGCCCTGCAACTCACCAATTAGTCATTCGTCCAGGGATTGTGGCTGACTGCGGCACAATTATCGGTCGTGTGTTTGAAGATAAAAACTTTGACGGCGAACAGCAAAATGGCGAACCAGGAATTCCCAATGCCGTAATTTTTCTAGAAAACGGTAATCGCATCACCACAGATCCCAATGGTTTGTTTTCTGTCGCCAATGTTTTGCCAGGAAGCCATACAGGAGTACTCGACCTCAGCAGCATTCCCGGCTACACTCTAGCCCCCAACCACAAATTCCGCGAACGTAATACGCAATCTCGCTGGGTACGTCTGGAACCTGGCGGCTTAGTCAGAATGAACTTTGCTGTCACCCCCAGCAAGCAGGAGTAAATAAAGTATGAAACCTCAAGTGCATGGTGTAACTACCTTGAATCTCAGGCTGATGGGTGCTGTAGCAAGTGCAATCAGCGTTGTTTTGTATCCAGCTGTCGTTAAAGCCCAAACATCCACGCCAGAAACAGAAAAGAGTCAGTTTCCCTCAGCTTCTACCTTAGCCACAGCAGATAATCAAACTTCTGTGGATGTGTCCAAAGAAGTTGATGAACTTTCTCAGCCAAATCCTGCAACCCAAGACAATCATATTCATAGTTCGTTAATATCTGACAACGAACTAACTGCGGTTGAACCTCCTTTAGTAACAACCGGCATACAACCATTTCAACCTGCTACTGATATTCAAATTCCTAAAAAGTTACGTAAAATTGCGGCATCTGTAGAGAATCAAAACACAACTATCAAAATTCTTAACCCCTCTACTGATAGTGTGGTGGATATTCCGGCGACGAACGTGAGTGTGCAGTTTTCGAGTGATAGTCAAATAGAATTGCGCGTTAACGGCCTACTGGTAGATGCTTCATTAATTGGACGGACAGAAACGGATAGTCAGACCAATTTAGTCACACAGACATGGTATGGTGTCTCACTCCAAGCCGGAGAAAATATCATCTCTGCACAAGAAGTAGGTAAACCAGAATTATCTGTAAAAGTACGGGTAGTAGTGCGGAGTACACCAAAAAAGCTCACACTAGAAACCCTAGAAGCCCGTATTCCGGCTGATGGACGTTCAACTGCAACTATCCGTGGTGAATTAATCGATGAAAATGGCAATCGCTCTAACCGCGATGCTGTTGTGACCGTAATACCAACGGCGGGAGAATTAATCGGAAAGGACTTCAAACCTGATGAACCAGGATTTCAGGTAGAAGCGAAAGCTGGGGAGTTTACCGCCAGATTGCGGTCTGATTTAAAAGCCCAAACCGTCCGCATTCGCGCCACAACCAATGATTTAGAAGCCTTTACCCAACTGCAATTTGAAACAGCCTTGCGTCCAAGTTTATTAACTGGTGTGATTGATGTCCGTTTGGGTGCAAGAGGTACAGATTACTACAGTAGTTTTCGAGATTTTGTCCGTCCTGACAAAGATACCAGCACGCAATTAGATTTTCACTCAGCGATATTTGCCACAGGTGCAATCGGCGAATGGTTGTTTACAGGTGCATATAATAGTTCCCGCACTCTCAACGAAGATTGTAACTGCGACAATCGCCTATTTAGAAACTATCAATTTAACGAGCAGAACTATCCTGTTTATGGCGATAGTTCTCGCACCGACGTTGTTACACCCTCAATTGATAGTGTATTTTTGCGGTTTGAACGCACCTCAAAAATTCCTAATGCGGCTCCTGATTATTTCATGTGGGGTGATTATGACACAGAAGAGTTTGCCCGGACATCCCAGCAATTTACTTCTATTACTCGTCAACTCCACGGCTTTAAAACTAACTATAATTTTGGAAATTTTCAATTTACAGGCTTTTATGGTAACAATATCGAAGGCTTTCAACGAGATACTATTGCGCCTGATGGAACCAGTGGTTATTACTTCCTTTCCAGAAGGTTAGTCATCGCTGGTAGTGAAAATGTCTTTTTGGAATTAGAAGAACTCAACCGTCCTGGTACTGTATTAGAGCGGAAACAACTCAGTCGTGGCCCAGACTACGAAATTGATTACGATCGCGGTACTTTAATTTTTCGTGAACCGATTCTTCGTACAGATATAGATAGTACTGGACAAGTCTTAGTCCGACGCATTGTAGTGAGCTATCAATATGACAGTCAAGACTCTGACAGTAATATCTATGCAGGTAGATTACAGTATCATTTTTCCCGCACTTTGAATCAAGAAAGTTGGTTAGGTGCAACTTTTATCCAAGAAAATCAAGGAATGCGGGACTTTCAACTGTATGGTGCAGATGCGCTGATTTCTTTAGGTGGTAATGGCAAGCTAATTGCTGAATATGCTCATTCATCGAATGATTCGGAGGTGATTGGTAAAGTCAGTGGTGCAGCTTACCGCTTAGAAGCCGAGGGACAAATTAGCAAGACTATTCAAGGACGTGCTTATTATCGATTTGCTGATACAGGCTTTGCCAATAATGCCACCATCAGTTTTGTACCTGGACAAACTCGCTATGGTGGACAAATCACAGCGAGACTTTCGCAAACAACGAATTTCCGGGCGCAATATGACCACGAAGATAACTTTGGAATTGCACCCCAACCGCTAGATACTTTTGAAGAACTATTTGCACAACGTTCGGAAGCTACACCAGGAAGTAAAGTTGATAACTCCTTGACAACAATTTCTGCCGGGATTCAACAACGTTTAGGTAAGGCTACCGTTGACGTTGATTGGATTCATCGCCATCGAGAAGATCGGATTCCGGTGAATGCTTTAACGAGTGATTCCCATCAATTGCGATCGCGTTTGACTTTTCCCATCGCCAAAAACCTGACCTTCGCCGCCCAAAATGAACTCACACTCTCTTCCAGTGCCGATACTGTTTATCCAGACCGTACCATCTTGGGCTTGAATTGGGCTGCTATCCCTGGTGTGAATGTCAGTCTTGCCCAACAGTTTTACAGTAGCGGTCAACAAAGCGGCAATTCCATCACCAGTTTAAGTATCAATGGCGAGCATAAACTCGGCACAGACACAACTTTGACTGCTCGTTACTCAATTTTAGGAGGTGCTAACCAACTCACAACTCAAGGTGCTATTGGCCTAAATAACCGTTGGAAAATTGCTCCTGGTTTACGGCTGAATCTGGCTTACGAACATGTATTTGGCAGTTTCTTTAACCGCACCGGCGCAGGACAACAATACGCCCAACCTTTCACAGTCGGCCAAGCCGCTTCATCTATAGGTTTTGAGAGTGGCGATAGCTACAGTGTGGGTTTAGAATACAGTGATAACCCTGAGTTTCAAGCCAGTGCGCGTTATGAGCATCGCACTTCTGCTAGTGGTTCTAATACAGTAATTTCAGCAGCAGCCACAGGGAAAATTTCGCCAGCACTCACAGCCTTAGCACGTTATCAACAGGCAAACTCAGCCAATCAAAAACTCACGGGTTTGGGTGATACAGTGAACCTCAAACTAGGTTTAGCTTACCGTGACCCCAGCAATGATCAATTTAATGCTTTGCTACGCTATGAATACAGAGAAAATCCAGCCGTGATTCCTGACACGATTTTGTTAGGTAGTGGTACAGGCTCTACAGACCATACTTTTGCCCTAGAAGCTATTTATGCACCCAATTGGCAATGGGAATTTTACGGTAAATATGCTTTGCGGAACAGTACATCTTACTTAGCTAACGATTTAGTCGGGACTAGTAGCGTGAATTTGGGGCAATTGCGAGCTACTTACCGCTTGGGATACAAGATGGATTTAGTAGGAGAAGCGCGTTGGATTGGGCAAGGTAATTATAGTGAAACAGGCTTTGTTGTCGAAACTGGTTATTATTTGTCGCCTAACCTGCGTTTAGCTGCTGGATATGCTTTTGGCAGAGTTGATGACCGAGATTTTTCCGGCGTGCGTTCTGCTGGCGGCCCTTATTTGGGTTTAACTTTGAAACTCAACGAATTATTTGAAGGTTTTGGACAGCAGAAAATCCCCCCACCACAGCGTTAGAAACTTGACATTGTTGGCTCTCTAGATAATAGAAGTTTTGCGGATTTTAATAACCATGATTTGACATAATTCTCAGTAAAAATACTGCTTACGATCTAGTCGTTTAGTAAGTCACAATGAAGCGGCTGATATTTGGATTTTGTTTCTGTTGGATAAGCGATCGCTCCCATTTTTTGGGCATGTTAACACTAGTCAAATCATACTATCCGTAATTAGTAAAATAACTCGAAATTTTTAAGTAAAAACTCTCAGGAATTTTAATTAAAAATACAATAAGCCTTATGTAATTATATTTAGCAATATCCACGACATCATTTTTATTAATTGTCCCAAGCAAATCAATTTAGAGACGCGAAACTACACGTCTCGATCATTCCCAGATATGAAAAACCACTATGATCAGAAATTTATTACTTAGCAAGCAATATTTAGCAACTAAAAAAATTTCTTTTAATCGTTGTAGAACATCACTAGGGAACTTGGCTGTTTCACTGTGCGCTCTGGGTCTGTGGATACAACCTGTTCAGGCGGAAGGTAGCCGTACACTGTATCCCAGTGGTGCTACGGGTAATCGAGCTAACCTAGAGTGGCGTACTGATTTATGGGGGGGACTAATTAAGCGACGAACCATCCTAAAGGTCTACGCCGAAAAAGACGAATACATTCTTTTAGGCTCTAGTGCTGTCAGAGTGAATAATGGCGATATTGTCGTTTTTCAACCAGGAAACAATGTCACTGGTAGTATTGGGAGCGAAACTATTCCCTCAACACCAGATTTTAAATGTTCTACTCAAACAGGACAGGGTTTTATCTCATCTCGTACCCAGGAATTAGCAGGCCCTAAATCTATTTCTGGTACAGGTAATACAACTGGATATACGCCCTGCTACTACCAAGCACCATCCACCGGAATATACGACATCATATTTTACGGCCCCGTGGGAGATAACATATCCAATAATGCTCCTACTGGTCAGATTAACTTGAGCAGTGGCAGTAATTTTAACGCTAGTCAGGGAAGCACTGTTGCTGCATGGGATGTCACTGTACGCAGTAGTGACCAAAACTCTACAACAGACATAAACGCCAGATTATTTACTTACTATCTTGCTTTATTTACGGGTGGTAACGGCAGAACTCTCAATTTCCCAGTCTATCCAGTCACTACAGATGGCTACCGCTACAAAATAGAACTGAGAGGTACAGATCCAGATGGGTTTTTACTTTATGGTAATCAAATAGGATTTTATGATAGTGATGGGAAAACGCCACTTTATCACAATATTCTTGCACAAGAGAGTGTACTGACAACGAGAGAAGGTGGTACTAACTTATCTCGTCCTCAATTCCCTACATTTTTTAATCAGTTATCAAATGATACGGTACTTTCATATCTTGATCGCTACCGAGCCGATGGCACATTTGATGGTACTGGTATTCCTGCCATCCCAACCGACCCCAGCGTAGATAGTTTAAGCTTTACAGGTACACTGGCAGGAAATACCAGTTCTCTAGGCACAGGTGGTACTTTCTCTTTTAATACCAACGTACCGGGTAACTACGAAATCATTATCAGTCGGGACGGGGTAAATTTTGACCCTACTAACAGTCAAAACCGTGTACTGAGGGGGGTAATGATTAGCTCTGGTTCACAGTCTGTTACTTGGAACGGTAAAGATAATAGCGGGGATAATTTTCCTATAGGTACTGGCTATCAAGCCCAAGTGAAAATTCATGGAGGTGAATATCATTTTCCCTTACTAGATGCAGAGAATAATTTTTCTGGTGGCCCTACTCTTAGGCTGTTAAATCCACCTGGGCCTCTTCGTTTGGGCAGTTTGACCCAAGCATTTTATGACGACCGAGGATATACCACTGTTGGTGGTACAAATGTTGGTATACCAGGTACAGTACTCTGTGGTATTAATCCACCAAACCCAGCTTTTAGTAATCCTATTTCTGGGTTTGACAGTACAAACAATGATAGAAAATTTGGTCAGTCGGGGAACGCTGGTAATGCTGGAAGCAAATGTAACGGTTCTTTTGGGGATACTAAGGGACTTGATTTGTGGACATATTTTCCTAGTAATGCTGCAAACGCTCAATTAACTATTGTTGACTTTGGTGCAACTATCTCAGGTACTTTATATCAAGATAGCGATCGCGGGGATGATTTTGATACTGGCGAACCAACTTTACCTGCTGGGATTAATGTCAAACTACTCAAAGCTAGTGATAACTCTGTTGTCACTGTAACTAGCACAAAAGCAGATGGAACTTACAGCTTTACTGGTGTGGTAGATGGTAGTTATAAAATTCAAGTTGATACGGCCAATAGCAACATTCCTGTAGGATTTTCTTTGGGTACACCTAATGACCTAGCAGTTACTGTTTCTGGAAGCGCAATCACCAATCAAAACTTTGGCTTTGATGTTTATCAAGTCTCGCCTCAAGCCGGTAAAATTATTATTAATGAAGTGTTATATAACGAAACAGGATCAGGTAGCAGTGCTAGTACAAACGATGAGTTTATCGAACTTTATAATGCTTCCTCTTCAACTGTTGATTTAAGTGGTTTCAAATTAGCAGATGGTAATCTCATTGTTAATAGTGTTGAGACTACAGCAAATAGCTTTAATTACACATTTCCCAATGGGACAACTTTAAAACCAGGAGAATACGCCGTTATTTGGATAGGTTCTCAAAACTCCAACACTCAAGCTTCAGATGCAGCGTTTCAAGATTGGCTAGGGGTTTCAACTCGACTGACTAACGGCGGTGATGATGTCTGGTTGTACGATAGCCAGAATCAAATTATTGATTATGTTGCTTATGGTTCTGGTAATGCAATTAGCACACCTCCGCCTAGTTCTCTTAATCTTTGGGACAGTACTTATCAATCAAACATTGATAATGCTGCTGATGCTCAATCGATTAGCTTAACCAGAAATGGTAATGATACCAACACCAGTGCTTGTTGGGAAAGAACAATTAGCACCGATGCCAGCAGCAGATGTCCTAGTTATCTACCAACTAGAGATACGGATAATGTGGGTACTAGAGTCACCAGCGTCGGTGTTAATAATAATGGTAGTCCCAAGATAGTTTTAGTAAAACGCATTACCCGCATTAATAGTACCGATTTAAACGATAGTGTAGATGGTGCGGGTACTGATGATAATGATTCTAAGTGGCCGAGTGGTTATTTGCGAGGCAAGATCAGTGCTACTGATGTCAAGCCAGGAGATGAGGTAGAGTACACTATTTATTTCCTCTCTAACGGTAGTGGTAGTGCTACTAATGTGAAATTCTGTGATTTAGTTCCAGGAAACACTACTTTTATTTCTACAGCATTTAATGGTTTATCTCCTAATGATGGTGTTTCAGGCGGAAACCAAGGTATTGCAATGGCTGTTGGTTCTACTACACCAACTGTTTATTTTAGTAATGCCGCAGATTCAGATCGAGGAGCCTTTTACACAGCGAATGATTCATCTACGCCTACAAGTTGTGGAAGTAATACGAATGGGGCTGTAGTAGTGAATGTTACAAATTCTAGTCTAACAAGCTTACCTGCGGCGACTGGACAAGGTACACCGACTAATTCTTATGGTTTTATTAGGTTCCGTGCCAAGATAAACTGACAGAATTTATACAGAAAGTTTATCTGTAGTAACTGGGTATCAGGGTGTAAGGGTGTAGGTGTTCAAAATTCTTACACTCATTCTTACAGCAGATTATACCATTTTGGATTTTAGATTTTGGATTTTGGATTGGGAAATTGCTTACTGGTGAGCTTTTCAGTAACCCATTTGTCGCAATCATTTTTCAAATTGGTATTAGATGTTTATGAGGTACAGCAACTGATTGAAAAAAGTAATGAGTCAGAAATTTACTTATTACTCACTACTTATTACTCATTACTTAATACTCATGGTGTACCTCACCTACTTCACAAGTGCTGTAGCAGACAACTTTTGTGTTTAAGTCCTATACTCTATTGTGTGTTAAGTAGAGTATGTCAGCAGTTTTTACAGGGTATGACAGAACCAATTAAGATTCTTTTACAAACCACAATTCCCCCTACTGAAAATGACTGGAGCATTTTTCGATTCTCAATGCTCCAGGAGTATTTAGCATCTATTCAAGATGAGGCGGGTAATTTTTTATTTACAGTTGTAGCACGCGATCGCATTTCCGATGCAGAAGGCAATGATCCCATTTTAGGGAGTCTTGACCAATCTGATTTTGATGAACTTTGGTTATTTGCTTTAGATGTTGGTGATGGTTTAACAGCCAAAGATATTGCTGGAATTAACGCTTTTCGCCGACGCGGAGGCGGGATTTTAACCACACGCGATCATCAAGATATGGGCTGTTCTATGTGCGATTTAATTGATATTGGCGAGATTCATTATTTCAACAGCAAAAATCCCGACCCTGATCAATCTCGTTGGTGTCGAGATGACCCATATACAATTTATATTTCATGGCCCAATTATCATTCAGGGGCGAATGGCGACTATCAAAAAATTACTGTTGTTGAACCAATTCACGAACTATTAAAAAACCCCAATTCACCATCAGGCAAGATTGAATTTTTCCCCGCCCATCCCCACGAAGGCGGTATTGGTATACCTCCTAGTCATTCTCAGGCGCAGGTAATTGCTTTAGGAAAAAGCTTAGTTACAGGTCGTGATTTTAATTTAATTGTGGCAGTTGACCATTACCAAGATGCACAAGGTAATAACTTAGGACGTACAGTAGCTACTTCCAGTTTTCATCATTTTGTGGATTATAACTGGGATATTACCAAAGGCTGTCCTAGTTTTGTTGATGAACCGCCTGGAGATGGGATGAAAAAAGAGCCACAGGCTGTAGAAGATATTAAAACTTATGTTCATAATCTTGCCTTGTGGCTGGCAAAAAAAGTCTGAAGTCTGAAGTCTAAAGTCTGAAGTGAAGAAATTTTGGCGTTGCATAAATGCGGCATGGATTAAGCCTTTTTATCAAGGTTAACTATCCATTTTTCGCGCCTTTGCGCCTTTGCGCGAAACAAAAAACATGCCTCTAATCAGCAACGCCGAAATTTTTATAGTCAGGCTTTTAGCAATTTAGTGAGAATGAAGTATGAAGTATGGTGTATGAAATTTCATACTTCACACTTCACACTTCATACTTCTAATTACGCTTCATCTAAAGCCGCGATACCGGGCAGAACTTTGCCTTCGAGTAATTCTAAGCTTGCGCCGCCACCGGTAGAGATATGGCTCATTTGATCAGCCAAACCTACTTTTTCCACAGCCGCAACAGAGTCACCACCACCGATAATGGTAGTTGTACCTGTTTTGCTGATATCTGCAAGAGTACGTGCGATCGCTTCTGTACCGACAGCAAATTTATCAAACTCAAACACACCCATAGGCCCGTTCCAAATTACAGTCTTGCAATCAGCCAAAGCTTCTTGGAAGACTTTCACAGAGTCAGGGCCAATATCCAAGCCCATACCATCAGCAGGGATATTCTCAATGCTGACGGTGGTTGCATTGGCATCGGGAGCAAATTTATCAGCCGAGACAATATCTGTAGGTAGCAAGAAGGTAACGCCTTTTTCCTTAGCTGCTGCTTCCAAAGATTTTGCTAGTTCCAGCTTGTCTTCTTCTACCAGAGACTTGCCAACATTCAAACCACGGGCTTTGTAGAAGGTGAAAATCATCCCACCGCCAATGATTAGCTTGTCGCACTTCTCTAGGAGAGTTTCGATTACGCCAATTTTGCTAGATACCTTGGAACCACCAACAATTGCAGCCAAAGGACGTTGGGGATTTTCAATTGCATTTTGTAGATATTGCAATTCCTTCTCCACCAAATATCCAGCCACAGAAGGACTCAGGAATTGAGTCACCCCTTCAGTAGAAGCATGGGCGCGGTGTGCAGTACCAAAAGCATCATTTACATAAAAGTCAGCATTCGCGGCTAATTTTTTCGCAAATTCTGGATCGTTTTTCTCTTCTTCTTTGTAAAAGCGGACATTTTCTAGTAAAAGCACTTGCCCATTTTGCAAAGCGCCAACTGCTTGAGCAACTTCATCACCGATAGAGTCATCAGTCTTGACAACTTCTTGACCCAACAACTCAGACAAACGCTTGGCCACTGGTGTTAAACGCAGTTTGTCGTCTACGCCTTTGGGACGACCAAAATGGCTGACCAGAATTACCTTAGCACCCTTGTTTGTTAAATCTTGGATGGTTGGCAGCGCAGCGCGGATACGAGTATCATCGGTAATGTTACCTTGATCATCAACAGGCACATTAAAGTCCACCCGCACTAAGGCACGTTTACCAGAAATATCAGCCGCCGATAAACTTGCTAAACTTTTTTTGGACACAGCCAAACCCTCCTGATTGCCTTTTTGTTATCGTTTTGAAAGTATAACCATCAAGATTTTACCGGAGTCTGGGGTGCGGAGGAGAGATATGTTTAAGACAGTATTATTTCCAATCGATCAAAGTCGGGAAGCACGAGAAGCTGCTGATGTAGTGGCTAATGTTGTGCAGAAGTACGGTAGCCGCTTGGTTTTGCTATCTGTGGTTGAGGAAACCGCCACAGAGACACAAGCACCAAGTCCTGATCCGATGGTGTCGCCAGAGGTAGTTGCCAAACTGCTAGAAAATGCCCAAGCTTTATTCTTACAGCAAGGTATTCAGTCTGAAATTCTAGAAAGACAGGGAAAACCAGCTTTTACTATTTGTGATGTGGCTGATGAAATCGGTGCGGATTTAATTATTATGGGCTGTCGGGGACTGGGCTTAACGGATGAAGGTGCAACTGATAGTGTGACAACAAGAGTAATTAATCTTTCTCCTTGTCCAGTGTTGATTGTGCCTTAGTTGAGTGCGATCGCTGCGATGACCATCATATCAAAGTGCGATCGCCTCAAATATCCCCTTTGCCAGACCACAAGAATCTGTGTTACCAAAATAAATAGGCAAAATATTAACAATCATCCCGTTGTTTTCCCCATAGTTCTGGGAAAATAACCCCTAAAAATACTTGAGGCGCGGCTGCTGAACCCATGTCTCTGCAATCAATTTAAAACCAGGGTCTTTTTCAGACTCTCATGGAGTTTTCATGCAGCCCAAAAATCTTCAACGCCTCCTGCGTGCTTTAGCACGACAAGGTTTGAATGTCAATTATTTTAATGGTGTTTATTCTGTTCGTTTAACTAATTCTCCTGATGCACCAGTAGCTGAAGTCTTATTACCAGAATGCTTTCCCATTGAAGCTAAAGCCCTGAAGCAACTAGCTAATTTAGCAAATGTGCGTCACCCCAATGGCGGATGCGTTTGTCGTGCCTGCGCCACACCTGATTTTCATCCTGGTGATGCGGGTATTGCCATTGGTTCTGTAGTTGAAACTGTTGGTCAAGTCATCCCTGCTGCTGTCGGTTCTGACATTAACTGTGGAATGCGGTTACACGTTGCCGATTTGACCATTGACAAATTTCTTGCTCAACGGGACTCCTTTGTAGAACGGATGAAGGGGGATTATTTCTTTGGTACAAGAGATGTCACCATGACCGCCCACACCATGAAAGCATTATTTCAGTATGGTGTTCTTGGTTGGTTAGATGCCATGTTTGATCAGCCGACGGGTAGTTTTGTCAAATCAGACTTGGAGCAGATTTCCCAGGAAAGCAAATCTATATTTTTAGGTGGTGCAATGGAGGGTGACTGGAAGTTAGCACCAGAAGAATTAATTCCTGATACTGGACTGGTAAGGGATGGAGGACTGGCAACGATTGGTTCTGGCAACCATTTTGTTGAAGTACAACAAGTAGAAAAAATCGAAAATCGCTCCCTGGCTTATGCTTGGGGAATCAGAGAAGGACAATTAGCCTTTATGATTCACTCTGGTTCACGCAATGTCGGTAAGTACATTGGGGGAATGTGGCGAGACCGAACGAAAGCAACTTGGCCGAAAGGTCTGAAGTATCCAGAATCCCAGATTTTTCCTTTATCAGTGCATTCTCACCCAGAATTAGTTGCTAGTTATCTCCAAGCTGAAGCGACGGCTGCTAATTATGGCTTTATCAATCGCCTATTATTAGCAGAACTGCTACGTCTGCGGTTGCGAGAAGTTTATGGTGATGTGGAAGCACCTTTAGTTTACGACTTACCCCACAATATCACCTTAGCTGAAGGTAAAGGATGGGTAACGCGCAAAGGTGCTTGTCCCGCCCATTCAGGACAACCTGTGATTATTCCCGGTTCAATGGGGGCTGACTCTTATCTGATGGTGGGCAAAGGCAATGCAGCTTTTTGTAATTCAGCTTCGCATGGCGCTGGTAGAATTCGGAGTCGATTTGATTTGAGTCGCCAAGGTGCATCTCAAACTGAGTCAGAACTGGGCTTAACCGGAGTAGACTGTATTACCTTGCGTGCAGAACGGCGAATTGAAGAAGCACCAGCAGCTTATAAGCCAATTCAGTCGGTGATTGATGTACAGGTAGAAGCGCAAATGGTAGATGTCGTAGCCAGATTAAGTCCGGTGTTGACATTTAAAGCGTAAGTGCGATCGCCTAATTCTATAGCCTCTTTCCACTTCGGGAAGAGGTTATAAAAATAAGTTGCACATCGAGTTCATCAAGCAAAGTTTTATCTTTCTATTTCAGCTACACTCAAACCTGTTAAATTAGCTACTTGTTCTACTGTCATCCCAGTCTCAAGTAAGTTACGTGCAGTTTGGAATAGCTGAGATTCTGCCTTCTCGGCTCGTTGACGTTCTTTTTCTTCAGGAGTGGGTAATAATTCTCCAGCCAAACTTGCCCAGCGTAACCAAATAGCATCAATACCTTTATAATTTCCTTGCCACAATTGCAAGGCTAAACCTAAAAATTGACTCACTAACTGGTTTTGAGCGTTGGTTTCGATGGGTTGATAAACACCTTTTTCGTTAGAAAAACCAGCTAAATCATCGGGGTGAAAAGGGTCGTACCAAAAATATTCCGGGACACGCATTTGATTTTGATAAATCAGTTTTTTCTCATTTTTGTCAGCTATGGCTGTACTGTCAGAAAGTAACTCAATTACTAAATCTGGGGCTTTCCCTTCTTCCCAAACTACCCAACTGCGACGTTCACCCTTTGGAACTCCCAACACAACAAAAAAGTCCGGCCCTTTAAAATCTTTGTTTCGTACCTGTGCCAGACTGTAATAAACAAACATATTTCCGCCCACAAACCCATCATCCCGTTGTTCCAACCAAGGAATTAAAGCATCTATGAGTAAATCCATTTGGGCTTTATGGCGGGCGCTTTCCATTGGTACACCATCATCATAGGGAAGTTCTGCTTGGGTAGGCGGAATTTGAATATCTGGTGCAGCTAGAGTGGTGTCTGACATAGCTTTTCACCGATGAGTAATGGTTGCGGGTATTTTTATATTAATAGGACTTACGCAGTGAGATGAAAAATCAAGGGTTTGGGGAGAGGTGAAGGGAAAACATCAAGTCAAAAGTCAAAAATTCTCTGACTTTTGAATTTTGACTTCCCCGTAGGGGTGTATCTAAAACCCTTAAACCCTCATACCCCTGCACCCTTTACTAAAACCTTATTTTTCCGTTTTTTTGCGTAAGTCCTACCTTACAACCAATCTCCACAGAAAAACTTTGTACGGAAGTCCGATAAAACTAACTTTGACACTGGGGACAAAAATGACTAGAACGGCCAGCTAATCGAATTCGCTGAATCACGTTGTGACAAACTCGGCAAGGTTCCCCAGTGCGATTGTAAACCCAGGCGACACCACCATAGTTACCGTTGATCCCCTTGACGTTGAGGAAGTTACTAAAGGTTGTACCGCCAGCCGCAATACTAGTTTCTAAGACTTCAATGATGACTTTGCGTAACTGTTCAATTTGCTGGGGTTGCAAATCTGTACACAAGGTTTCTGGTAACACGCCACATTTAAATAACGCTTCATCAGCATAGATGTTACCTAATCCGGCGACGACAGATTGATCTAATAATGCGGTTTTAATCGGACGGCGGCGGTTTTTGAGTTTAGCAGCCAGATACTCAACGGTGAATTCTGGTGCAAATGGGTCGGCTGCTAATTTAGCTAAACCAGTCATGACACTTTCGACCGGCATTTTTGGGGGAACCCACCACATTTGACCGAAGGTGCGTTGGTCAACAAAGCGCAATTCCTGTTGATCCCCAAAAAATAGTCTGACTCTTGTGTGTTTGTGCAGTGGTTCATCACGGTGTAGCCATAATAATTGACCAGTCATCCGCAGATGTACCCCAAGGTAGCCAGCACCAGGAGATAATTCAGCGAGAAGATATTTCCCCCGACGATGCCAAGCTATGATGGCACGACCTTGGATTCCTTGAATAAACTCATCAACAGAAAACGGGTAGGCGATGGTGCGATTGAGCAACACATCTCCACCCGTAATGTTTTGATTCAGGGTCAATTGATTAAGACCCCGGCGGACTGTTTCAACTTCAGGCAGTTCAGGCATTGGAACTGATAAGTAAGCAAATTATTTAGGGATCATCGAAAAGGATCAGGGACATAATCCCTTGCCTATTCCGGTTGGGAAAGATGAGAGGAAGTACTGTACGCACTTAGGGGTAAATATCTATTGTCTCGAACAGAAACCGTAAATACCCGCAGGGCAGTTGCTCTGACTTAGAGTAGGCTGAGAGGAAGCATGAGAGAACTGAAACTTTAGGCTTCATTCTACATACTTAAAGCTTCCCTTCATCATCCCATTAAAGAATCCCCTTTGAGCTTTGCTACTTATTTTTTAGCTTTAGCCGGAGGTGCTACTTCGATTAGTTCATCTAAGGCAAAGTTATTGGTGTTGATACCAGAGTAGTTTACCTTCTCAAAACGGACGATTACTGGGTATTTAATGCCGCTTTGATCGATAGAAGCCACGGTGCCGACATCTTGGAACCAGTAGGATTCTGGGCGGAGAATACGTACTTTAGAACCACGTTGAACCATGATTATCTTCCCTTTTAGTTATCAATTGCCGATATATAGGGCTATTTGATTTCACTCTACAACCTGAAGGTCGCTGCTAGAGGGTTTGTTAAGTTATTTATCTGATTTGTTATGGGGCAGGTGGTTCGACTACTTCGACTGCGCTCAGTACAAGTTCGCTCAACAACCAGGGGTAGAAGGCTAAAGGATAAAATTTCATACTTTAGACTTCACACTTCATACTTTTTTGCCTGATATCTTCCTGACGTTAGGTTCTCAGAAAAATCCTGATATCTAGAATGGGGGTCAGACCCTCCTTGACAAAGCGCACATGATGAAATAACTTCGTTCTCGTTCTCCAAAACACACAAAAGGAAAACTTTATGTTCGAGTTAAAACAAATACGCTACCCTCGTTACCCCTGCCAATGCGGAGATCATCATCTATATAAGTGATGTCTAACCAGCCTTGTTGGTTTTCGCTGTTAATTGGAACATCTATTCCCGAAAACTTTTTACCTGATTCAATTTGGTGAATAAAATTCTCTGGTGAAGTGTAGCCAATTAAACGTTGCAAACCTACAATAGAACGATTAAATTTTACTTGGACGCGACGACCGGAAACTGGCTCAAATTTAGCTGCTACGCTGACCAATCCTTCAAGATAAGGTAAGCCGTAAATTTCAGCGATGTTGTAAACACTGGTAGTTTCTACCCGAATACACTGATAAATTTGACCAAGTTTACAAAAAGGTAAACGATCTAGGTTTAAAAGCGCCTTACTAGTGGTATAAAGTAATTGCCAATCGCCATTGAGCAAGTTACTTGCTTCTAATGGGCGTGGTGTTGGGTTAAAGTCTTCTAAATTAGCGATCGCAGCTAAGATAGCTTGTTTTTGTGGCTCAGTAGCCAGTAAACCACGATTGGTTGGTGCGATCGCATTGATTAAAGCCGCCTTGCCCATCATTGTTTATTACCCCAAATCAAAAATGTGTAAAATTCATCCACCTTAAGTCGAATTATTGTTGCCCTATGTATCAAGCTCTCAAAAGTTTTAAGAATTTATTCCTATCTGTCCTACCACTATTAAATAAAATATTTTTGCTAACTTACGGATTTCAGCAGGCAAGACTTGAATCAATAAATAACTAAATTATTACGTTTCAAGTGATAGACTGCTTAATGTCTAGTTACATTAACATTTTGTTTCTTCGTCGATATGTTAAATTCTCCCTTACGTGAAGAACCCCGCAACCAACGCGCAGCCGTAATTCCATTAAAACAAGAATCCTCCCTCTTAGATTGGCTGCAATCTCATGGTCGTTTAATAGCGCGTGATGTGCATGAACCTGATTTTTCCGAAGAAGAAAACGAAGAAATTTCAGATTTTCTCGGTGGAGAAGATGGCATTGGTGACTATCTTGATGATGATGATGACGATATAGCTATTGACGAAGATTAGCCTGCTGGCTAGGGACTTGGTGATAGCTTTCGTCCCTGTAATTAAATTTTGTAGTGTGGAGTGAAGGGAACATCCTGTGGACGCTAAATTGTCTCCTAACCAAGGATTAAACATTTTTTCTGGTATCGGTCTCGCTTCTGCCTTAGCCACTGGGCTGGGTTTAGCAGCAGTAACTTGTGATTTGATGGGCAATAGATTGCCTTGGCAAAACACATCACTCACGATGCCTTTATTGTTGTGTGCGGTGATTTCGGCTGCTGTGGGTTATGTGGTAGTACCTCTACTACAAGCACTCAAAACTGGACAAATTATCCGCGAAGATGGCCCACAAGCCCATCTCAAAAAAGCAGGCACACCAACAATGGGCGGGATATTCTTCATCCCGGTAGCAGCGATCGTTGCCTGTATAATGTCTAATTTTGCCACAGAAGTTATTGCTGTCTCCGCATTAACCCTGAGCTATGGCTTTATTGGTTGGATTGATGACTGGCAAATTCTCCGCCGTAAGTCCAACAAGGGGATTTCTCCCAAAATGAAATTAGCTTTGCAAATTGGGTTTGCAGTGCTGTTTTGTATATGGTTAATCTTTAATCAGCCTTCTAATATTACAAATATTGCTTTGCCTTGGGTGAGCTTTGCACTACCTTTAGGTTTCCTGTTTTGGCCGTTGGCAGGGTTTGTGCTAGTAGCAGAGAGTAATGCAACTAATTTAACTGATGGAATTGATGGTTTAGCAGGTGGAACTGTGGCGATCGCACTTTTGGCTTTAGGTGCTGTAGTCGCCCCAACTTCCCCAGGATTGATGGTTTTCTGTGCGGCTTTAAGTGGTAGTTGCTTAGGTTTCTTGGCACATAACCGCAACCCAGCCCGCGTATTTATGGGTGATACTGGTTCTCTGGCGTTAGGTGGTGCGTTAGCTGCTGTGGCGCTGTTAACCAACAGCTTGGTAGCATTATTTATCCTCAGTGGGATCTTCTTTGTTGAAACCTTGTCTGTAATGGCGCAAGTAGCTTATTACAAAGCGACTAAAGGCCCAGATGGCAAAGGTAAACGCTTGTTAAGAATGGCTCCTTTACATCATCATTTAGAGTTGGGTGGCTGGTCAGAATTACAAGTTGTGGCTGTATTTTATGTGATAGCTGCAATGTTAGCTGTAATTTGTTTAGCGATCGCACCTTTCTAAATTTATTTAAAAAACTGATTTAAAAAAAAGAACCCTCGAAATTTCGAGGGTTCTTTTTTTATAGCGAAGGAGGACAAGGAGGACAAGGGAGACAAGGATAACAGCGTTTTTCACTCCAATAAAATACATTCATCTAGTCTCTAGCCTCTATCACCTGTCACCTGTTACCTAACAGAAAAAGCTTCGCTAAATCGCCGAGTTACAGGTTCGATCAGGAAAGTTAAAATTGATTTTTTGCGCGTGACAATTTCTCCTGTAGCTACCATACCGGGTGTAAATACTACTTCTTTACCCCGTACATTTAGGGAATGTTTATTCATTTGAATTCTGGTGGGGAAAACCAAACCTAAGTCCTTATCAACCACGGCATTGGGACTAACTTGTACGACTGTGCCATCAATAGTGCCGAATTCTTGGAAAGGGAAAGTAGCCATTTTAACCTTTGCTTTCATTCCTGGACGAATAAAGCCAATATCGCGGTTGAGGACTTTCACCTCTAGTTCTAATTCTTCGCCATCTGGCAAGATTGACAGTAATTCTTCCCCTGATTGTACGGGGCCTTTGGTCGCCTTAATTCTGTAGATTGTCCCAGCCACAGGTGCTTTAATGGTTTCTCCATCTTGTTGCTTTTTCGCCTGGGCTAATTGACCAGAGACAGTGGTTAATTCTTCTTTGCGCTTGTTCATTTGAGTCAAAATTTCGCTTTGACGCTCAGATGTGACACGTTGTGCTTGATTACGCGCCCCTTGAAAAGCTTCTTCGGCTTGACGTACTTCTTGGACTTGGGCTGCGATGTCTTTTTCGAGGGAGACAACGCGATCCTGTGCTTCTGAGACTCTGTTACTCGCGTTGGTTACTTCATCTTCTGATCTGGTGACATCTGTGGTAGCACGATTTAATCGTTCTTGCGCTTCTAAGTAATCAACTCTAGGGACAGCACCAGGAGTAATCAAGGTGCGGAGTTTGGTTTCTCGATTTTTGGCAATTGTTAATGCTTCTTTGACTGTGGCGCGGATATTTTGAGCATTAGCAAGATTAGCTTTAGAGTTAACTAATGCAGTTTTGGCAGTTTCTAAATTTTCTCGCAATCTTGTTAGGCGGACTTTTGCTTGGTCGAGGAGGGCGCGTTGGCGGTTGGCTTCGGCTTCGGCGGTGGCTTGACGTGCTTGATAATCGCGCAGACGTGCTATTAACAGTTCATCTTGCAATTTCTCACCAGTGCTTTGACCGCCGATGCGTTCTACATCCAAACGCTCTAAGTCATCTTTAATCAACTGGCTAGATTCTGTCAGGCGGTTTACGTCTGTTTTTTGGAAATCGGGGTCGCGTTGAATTAATACTTGATTTTTGGTGACGCGATCGCCTTCTTTCACCTTCACTGCTAAAATCATCCCATTCCCCAGCGATGTCAAAGGTCTGACTTGGGTGGAAGCAATTAATTCCCCTTGAGCGATGGCTACTTCATCAATTTCCGAGAAATTCGCCCAGGCGATCGTGCCGAATAACGCTAAACTAATGGTTCCGGCTAATAATCTAGTATAAAGCGGGGGCAATTCTTGAACTGCCTTACCTAACTCATAAGACAATTGATCCTCTGGCTTGGCGAATCGCTGTTTTGTTTGACGCGCTTGAGCAGCATTGGCAAATAGGGGAGAAGTCATAAGATTTTTAAATTTAATTAGGAGGGGCTAGGGGCTAGGGACTAGAGGCTAGGGGCTTGGAGTTAGGGTTTAGGAATTGAGGACTTGGGGAGGAACTAAGGATCGCATTAAACTAAGCTCTAACCTGTAACCTCTAACCTCTAACCTCTAACCTCTAACCTCCACCCCCTGATTCAAACTGCTAAATAGCGTCGTAAAAAATTTTCCAAAGTTTCCAACTGAAAATTGAAAATCTTCTCTAAATTAGCTATTTCATCTTTTTTACAGAAAAATTCATTAGATAGCAATGTCCGATAAGTCCCCAAGGCTGTTTGCGCTTGCGGACTGAACAAACCAATAATATGTCTTAAGCCATCCACTAAGAAAACTGGTGGGTTGATGACTATCGGTTCTTTATTAAAAATTCGACCAAAAATTTGCGGAATATCTTCCCGTTGCAAAATTTCTGGCCCCCCAACTGGCAATATTTGGTTATGCGCCTGTGTAAGTTTGACAGAATCAACTATCATTTTTGCTAAATCATCTGTACTCACAACTGAGCTACGGTTTTTGCGATCGCCAATTAGTAAATACAATCCTGTTTCTCGAAACTGTTCTGCCAGTGGCAGCAAATTAGATGCTAGTCCAGATGGACGTAAAATTGTGTAATTTAAGCCACTATCTACCAAATATCTTTCGACTGCGCGTTTAGCTTTAAACACAGGCGCATCTTCATAGCCGCGATCGACTCCCAACACAGACACAAACACAAAATGCTGAACTTGGTTAGCTTTTGCTTGGTCAATTAGTTCTATGTTGGCGCGATAGTCTAGTGAGAGAGCATCACCATCAGAACCATGAGTGCTGATAATATATGTGACACCTTGAGTTGCTTTTTCTATATCTCTAGTTTGGCGCAAGTCACCAATAAAAATTTCTGCGCCCCGATGTTCTAACTCACTATAATGTGAGGTCAGCCGCACAAACGCCCTGACTGATTGTTCTTGTTGGCGTAGCAGTCGCACAACACGACGACCAATTCCCCCCGTTGCTCCTGTTACTAAAAACATATAAATACCTAAAAATTAATATACTTAGAGGATATTGGGAAAGTATTTAGGACTTACGCATCAAAACGAAAAATCAAGGGTTGTGGCGAGGGTTCAAGGGTATAGGGGTGTACTTATTCAAAATCCTTACACCGTTCGGCTGACGCTCACGGCAAAGCCCCAAACCCTTTCACCCTTACACCCAATCTCCACAGATAATCTTTGTGCGTAAGTCCTGGTTAAATATCCTAGCTTTTTTGCCATCATTCTCCAGCGACAAAAAACCACCCTGAATGTAGCACTTCTCAATCATTCTCCTCAACTTCCAAGAAGTTGAGAATCTGAATCTCTAGATTGTTTGGCTGCTAAACTAGAGAATCTCCACCTGATTGATTAAGAGTTAACCGTAAAACTGACAGACCTAAAATTATTAAAAATAATATTAATCCAATTGTACAAGCATAGCTAATGTCTAAATTACTAAAAGCTTGTTCATATAAATAATAAACAATGGTTTTAGAACTATTGAGTGGCCCGCCTTGAGTCATGATATATACTTCTTCAAAAACTTTTGTAGCGGAAATAGCTGAAATTACTGCTACTAAAGCTAAATAAGGTCTCATTAAAGGTATCGTAATATCCCAATGTTTTTTAATACCATCTGAACCATCAATAGCGGCGGCTTCATAAACATCAGCCGGGATTGATTGTAACCCAGCTAAATAAATTACCATGTAGTAGCCCAAGCCTTTCCACATAGTTACAGCCATCACACTGGCTAGAGAAATGGGTAAAATCCCCAAAATTTTATCTGGACTAGTTAACCAAGGAATTCCTTCGGGGAAAATTCCTAAAGTTTTGAGTAACTGATTCAGTAAACCGTTTTCGGCGTATAACCATTTCCAGGCGATACCTGCAACTACCATTGAAATTACTACTGGTGTATAATATGCGGCTCTAAACCAACTAACACCCCGCAGTTTTTGATTGACTAAAATTGCTAAACCCAGGGGAGTAATTACGAGAATGGGAACTACACCCACTAGATAAAGAAAGGTGTTTTCTAAAGTTTTCCAAAACACTGCGTCTTTCCACAACCGCAGAAAATTCCCAAAACCTATCCATTGTGGTGGCTGGGAAATATCTTCATAGCTGGTGAAACTGAGGTAAAAGGCTTGTAATGCAGGCCAGAAGACAGTTAACCCCAACAGTACTAACGCTGGTAGCAAAAACAAGTATGGTGTAAGTTTTTGTTGGATGAGAATCCAATTTTTAGATGTCAGTTGACTCATAACTGTGTGAGTTCGACAGCAAGGCTAACTCATATTACACGAACAGATGCAGTTGGAGAGCGATCGCACGATTTTCGATTTGGGAATTGCTGTCTCAATCATTTTTTAGTTTATCTCAGTATTTCTTAGCTGTTCTCTGTATCAATCACTTAAATTTATTAATTTAAAAAATAATAATATTTGTATTTATCAGAGTAACAGCATAAATTAAATTCATCAACAAAAACACAGACAGCAATCACCCAGAGAGGTAAATTATGAAGCCAGTAGTTAATCAAAAATTGGCAACGCAACAAATTACAACTGAAGAATTAACTCCCGGTCAACGCCTTGCAGATAAACTCGCATCTCATGTAGGTTCTTGGAAATTTCTGATTTGTCAAAGCACAGTTTTAGCCGGATGGGTTGGTTTAAACTTAGCACCAGGAGTTCCTCACTGGGATGAGTCACCATTCATTCTGCTGAACTTGGTGTTTTCTTTCGCTTCAGCTTACACTGCACCAA
This sequence comes from Aulosira sp. FACHB-615, assembly GCF_014698045.1. GTDB lineage: Bacteria > Cyanobacteriota > Cyanobacteriia > Cyanobacteriales > Nostocaceae > Nostoc_B. Next base: position 155,441 of record NZ_JACJSE010000005.1, on the reverse strand, counting down.
TTGTATTAATGAGTCAAAACCGCCAGTCTGATACTGACCGAAGAAACGCCGACATTGACCATCAGGTAAACTTACGCGCCGGACAAAATATTGAACTACTCCATGAAAAACTGGATAAATTACATACACAACAAATTGCTGAGTTGACTGAAATCGTGAAAGAACAGCAACAAATGTTGCGGGAAATGAAAGTACATTTAAGTGTTTCCAAGGAGGTTAAAGATAATCGCGTTACTTTAGCACCAGGACTCGTTGTACAAATTAACGAAAAATTTCCGAAAACAGCACCTTTTACTCCAGTTAGTAAACAAGATAAGTTCGTTGATGATCATACCAAAGTTATTGATCAATACATTCGTCGATAACAATGAATGACCTACAATTTCATTTTTTCAACAGAGTGAGAGTCTAAATTTTAAATATCTTGAGCCAGTTCTAGACTAAAATCTTGACTCTTCCACTCTTCAGTTACAATCAGCCTTCGCAGCTTTTTTATCTTCAGTTACTTATTGAGATAAATTCATTTGGGATGCTACATCTCTACACTTACTTAAAGTAGTTAATTCCCAAAATATGCAGAAATCAATGTGCAGATCAAGGAGAGATAGACATGAATGGAATTATTAACAGTATTCCCACTGGTATCACAGCTTTTACCGCTACAAATTTGGATGATTTAGTTATCCTGACGCTGTTATTCTCGCAAGTGAATGCAAGTTTCCGTTGTCGACACATTGTGATTGGTCAATATCTAGGTTTTAGTACATTAGTAATTGCTAGTTTAGTTGGTTTTTTAGGAGGTTTAATTCTACCTTCTGAGTGGATGGGTTTTCTTGGTTTTGCACCCATTGTTATTGGCTTACATCGTCTATTGAATCCAGATCAAGATTCATCTGAAACAACCGCATCAGAACCAGAATTAACTAAATCTTCTCCCTTAACTAACTGGTTATCTCCCCAAGCTTTTAGTGTTGCTGCTATTACTATTGCGAATGGTAGTGATAATGTCAGCATTTATATGCCATTGTTTGCTAATGCAGATTTCTCTAGTTTACTAGTGATTATTGCAGTCTTTTTATCGCTTGTTGGTGTTTGGTGCTACGGCACATATAAACTTACCTGCCAACCTGCTATCTGTAATTTAATTTCGCAATATGGTAACAACATTGTTCCCTTTGTGTTGATTGGTTTAGGTGTGTTTATCGTTTTAGATAGTGCTTCATTACCTCCCATTGCGTTAGTTGTTAGCTGTTTAGTTTTAACAGGCTTAGTCAAACTATATGGCATCAATGCACAAGTAGAAACATCTAGTGATGTTGACTGGAGAATATAGTTAGCAATTATGGTTCAGCCAGCAAAGCAATTGATCATCTTTTGAAATTGAAAGAAAATCCTGCGGATTCCTAATGTAGCTTTGTTGGTAAAACCCCAGACTTCTAGTCTGAGGGGTTTATTTATAGAATTTGTTTTATTTAAAAAAATTAGGTAATAACCCAGGTGCTAACCAGACTGCATATCCCAGAAATGCAAAGAAAGAAGTAATTAAAGCAGTAATAATATAACCAATACAAATCAATAAACCATCAGCTTCGAGAGTCGCAATTGCTAATAGTAATATGCCAATAGTCGGAATCGGATTTGTTAAAGGTAATGGTAGCATTAGCAATATTGTTAACCAAGAAATACATAACCCATTCAGTCGCCAAGTTAAGGGATTACTGGCGATGCGCTTTAGGCGTGGACGGGTAATTTTTTCGACTATTTTTGTGAGACGTTGGAGATTTTTTAAGATAAGTTGGGCAAATGGACGCGGAAATTGATATCTGGCGATTTGTTTTGGTAGCCAAGGCGATCGCCTGCCAAAAACCATCTGTATAGAAACCAGCAAGCAAGCAGCACCAAAAGGCCCAGCTAACCCTGGAGGCATGGGAAACAAAAAAGGTAAAACTAATAAAGCTATTATCAGGCTAAACCCTCGTTCCGCAGTCTCTGCCAAAATATCACCTAAAGTTAAGTGGTGATTAGATAAGCGTTGTAGCAAGGATTTAATTTCTTGCGAAAATCTTAGAGGCATTTGGCGCGAGTTAGAGTGAATTGTCACAAGACCCAGCTTTTTTTAGTATATCGGATGTAAATTTAAATATCGGGGAGTGGTGAGTCAGGAATCGAAAAAACACTATTCTCTGAATTTATATTGGCGGTACTAAAACCGGTATTGCCTTGGGTATGACTTTAAAACTGGCAGGAGTATAAGTTGTGATTTCCCCATCAGTATTAATTGGGCGGGGTTTGCGAGTATAAATTTCAAATTTTTGTCCTTGCAGCGCCCGTACACTCCGCCAGTGAATATGTCTACCTTGGCGCATTGCTGGCAATAAGGGTATGATTTGCCACCAGTGTTCTATTTCTAAACTGTAGAGATCCAATCTTTGATCATCAATAGTGGCATCGTGAACTACTGCCATACCACCACCATAATAACGACCGTTACCGATCGCAATCTGCACAGTTTTAACACGAAAGGATTGATCCTTGATTTTAATTTCGGCGCTAAAGGGGCGAGACTCCCAAATTACTTGTAATGCAGTGGCAATATAAGCTAATACTCCCCAACGACGTTTTCTTTCTTTGGTGAGTTTTTGGGTAATTTTGACACTCAATCCCATACTGGCAACATTAAAAAAATGTTTCCCGTTTACCCAACCTAAATCAATGCGGCGCAATTCTCCATAGGCAATAATTTCGCAAGCTTCTGCTAAGGAATTGGGAATTGCTAATGTTCTGGCTAAATCGTTGGCAGTACCTAAAGGTAAAATTCCTAAAGGTAATTGTGTTTCTACTAAAGCTTCCACTGCGGCGTTTAAAGTTCCATCACCACCACCCACAATTACTAAATCAACTTCATGTTGATAACGGCGAATAATTTCTGAAAGATGTTTGGGGCTTTCGGTAGATTCTTCTATTAATTTAAAGCCAAGTTTATTTAGATAATGAGTTGCTTCTCGTAATCTTTGCTCTCCTTGGCGGGCATGACGATTAACTAACAGTAACGCACGGGAATTTACTGGTATTGACCTTTGTCTTGTTTGTTGCCAATTATCAGCTTCCATACAATTTAATTAATTTGGTTAAGATAAAGATATGTAAGTATATTTTTTACTTGATTGGTTTATTTCTATGTTTGTAACTTTTGATTTATTGCATAAGCTTACTTAATTATATATTAAACAGATTTAAAAAAAATGTAGTCAAATTACTCTTTATTAAAGCATTTTAGGTTTAAGAGTCATCAGCAATCATTAAGAAATAATTTATAAAGTAAATCTTAAGTAGGGTGTATTATGGCTTCAGCCTAACGCCTCTACATAATTTTGGATTGTACACTTATACCTCATTTCGCTGAAATATATGTAACATCACGAATAATTATTACTAAGTATTAAGAAAAAATAAGTTTTGCAAGAATAAAAATTGTTTTTAGTATTAATCAAAATTAAACCCCAATAATTTTGGTGAAATTCAATATCTAAATGATCAAACATTATATTTTTTATTAATTAGTAAACTCGGTGTAATATTATGCCTAAAAAATCATTATCGAGTTAGATTTATACTGAAATATATGGCTTGTCATATAGAAACATCTATCTTAAGAAGGAACTCATACCCAGTTTTTTAGACAGAATTAATCCTAAAACCAGCCAGATGTTAAAAAAACATAAAAGTTACAGGGAAATCCTCTATTGGGGGATTGTATTAACTAGGAGGAAAATATTTACTATTGGATGATTTCACACCCAAAAAATTACTAATATTCAAGTAATGAAAACATCTGCGTGGTTATTAATACTTAGTTTGTCACTAACAGCTTGTAATGCACCACCAAATACAACAGTGTCTCCTAACCCTGGTGGCACTGGTGCGACTGCAAAACCTGTGCAGAATCAAACTAAAAGTAAACTAACTGTTGTGACCACAGTTGCACCGATCACGAATATTGTGAGTAATATTGCAGGCGATCGCACTCAAGTCAAAGGCATTATTCCTGAAGGTGCTGACTCTCATACATTTGAACCGCGCCCTAGTGATGCTGATTTGTTATCCAAAGCTAATTTGATTATCGTCAACGGACTGCGTTTAGAAGTACCCACGGAAAAACTCGCAAAAACTTCTAAACCCAAAGAAACAAATATTTATGAACTGGGGAACAACACTATTACGGAAGCCCAATGGATTTATGATTTTAGCTTTCCCAAAGAAAAAGGAGACCCCAATCCCCATTTATGGGTAAACCCCAAATATGCAGAAGCTTATGCTAAATTAGCCGCGCAACAATTAACAAAGTTAGACCCCGAAGGGAAAGAATACTACGAGAAAAATTTGACGAACTACTTGCAACGTCTGGACGAATTAGACAAAGTTACCCGTGAAGTGGTGGCGAGTATTCCTGCTAAAAATCGCAAACTGTTAACATACCACGACTCTTGGGCTTACTGGGCTAGAGAATATGGCTTTGAAGTTATCGGCGCAATTCAACCATCTGATTTTAAAGAACCTTCCGCCCAAGATGTTGCCAAACTCATCGACCAAATTCGCAAATCTGGAGTACCTGCAATTTTTGGTTCAGAAGTCTACCCCAGCAAAGTTGAAGAACAAATTGCCAGAGAAGCCAAAGTCAAAATAGCCAATACCTCTGATGATGAATTACCAGGAACGGGATCAGCTAATGCCATAGAAAATACTAATCCCCAGCATACTTACATTGGCATGATGGCAAACAATCTGCGAATCATGGCCGCAAATCTGGGCGGAAATCCTCAATTAGTTGACAAGCTAAATACTACCAATGTCGTCGGCCCAGCTACCACGGCTAATAAATAACAAAGTGTGGAGTGAGGAGTAGACAAGGTAGAGAGGGTAGACAAGGTAGAGGGGGTAGACAAGGTAGAAAGATTGCTTCCTTGTCTCCCTTGTCTCCCTTGTCTCCCTCATCCCCCACTTCACACTTCATACTTCAATTACTTAATTTGCATGGAAACAATATTAGAAATTAAAAATCTTACCTGTGGTTTTCAAACTCAACCAGTGTTGACGAATGTCAATTTGTGCTTATATCCTGGGCAACTTTCTGGTTTAGTGGGGCCTTCTGGTAGTGGTAAAACTACTCTAATTAAAGCCATATTAGGGTTAGTTAAACCTTGGGCAGGAGAAATTTGGTTTCGTGGAAAACGTTTAAAACCGGGAACCGCGCCGCCAAAGGTGGGTTATGTCCCGCAAGTAGAAACAGTAGATTGGAATTTTCCGGTAACTGCACTGGAAGTAGTGATGATGGGGCGTTACCGCAAACAGCAATTTTTACCTTGGTCATCATACCGCGATCGCATCATAGCTAAAGCTTTATTAGAACGGGTAGGAATAGCGCACATTGCTAATCGTCCCATTGGTGAGTTATCTGGTGGACAACAGCAACGGGTATTTATTGCTAGGGCGTTAGTTGGTGAACCAGAAATTGTTCTGTTAGATGAACCAACCAGTAGTTCTGATTTACGAGTGCAGCATGAATTATTACATTTGTTGGCGGAACTAAATCAACAAGGGTTAACAATTCTACTTTCTACCCATGATTTAAATTCGGTAGCGACTCATTTACCTTGGGTAGTGTGTTTTAATCACAGTGTTATTGCCCAAGGTGAACCCAGCGATGTGTTTACACCTGCAATTTTAAAGCAGACCTTTGGTGCAGAAATGGTGGTATTTCATCAAAGCGATCGCATTTTGATTGCTAATGCAGGTACTTCCTTACGCCATCAAATGCAAGACAATTTACCCGATATTCTCAGAAAAATTCCCTCAAGCCACAACGGACATAATTCTAAATCTTCAAGTAGTAGCAATTAGCAAAATTAACCCAAAAAAGCTTATTTTGTCAGCTTTTTGACAATTCATCATCCAATGATCGATAACTGTAAAATTAAACAAAAGCAATGGTATTAAAACCCAAAACAATGACAAGAATTTCATTAACAGAAGCGCAACTTCATTTACCCGAACTGATTGCTAGTTTGCAACCTGGTGAAGAAGTAGAAATTATTACAGGCGATCGCACTGTCGCCAGACTAATTGCCGAACTTCCGCCACTGCGTAAACCACGACAGCCCGGTAGTGCGATCGGAACTTTAACTATTTTGTCTGACGATGAAACCCACTTAGAAGACTTTCAAAATTATATGCCATGAAGTTGTTACTCGATACTCAGGCATTTCTTTGGTTTGTACTTAATGATCGCTCTCTTAGTCAAGTTGCTTGTAATTTGATTGTTGATCCTTTGAATGACATCTTACTAAGTCCTGTTTCCTATTGGGAAATTGCTATCAAAGTTAGTATTGGTAAATATCAAATTCCTGAAAGCTTTGCTACCTGGATTGAGCGTTCAAATCTACGTCAACGAATTGGAAATATTACCTATTAAAGTTTCTCATACAGCCGCGATTGTTAATTTACCATTTCATCATAAAGATCCCTTTGATCGGCTTTTAGTTGCTCAAGCAATCACAGAAAAGATTCCGATCATTAGTGCAGATGCAGTTTTAGACAATTACGCAGTCACTCGTTATTGGTAAATACACAGGACTTACGTAAGTGTCACAATTGGCGGTTGGTGTGTGACGCTATAAATCTTATAACTACGTTCAAATCTTCTCGTTGCGTCACACACCCTACAGAAAAAATATGATAGTTGCGTAAGTCCTAAATACAATAACTACCAAACTTATTAAATACATGGAATTTCTACTTAAACCTTTTGCTTATGAATTTTTTAGCCGTGCTGTCATTGTGGGGATGATGGCGGGGCTATTGTGCGGTGTGATGGGTGTATATATCATTACTCGCAGGATGAGTTACATTGCTCATGGTCTTTCTCATGCTATTTTGGGCGGAGCAGTGTTGAGCTATGTTTTAGGGCTAAATTTTTATATTGGTTCGGGAATTTGGGGATTTGCTGCCGCCTTGCTTATCCAATATCTTACAGGGCGCAAAGTATATTCTGATGCTGCCATTGGAATTGTTACCACGGCGAGTTTTGCTTTGGGTGTCGCGGTAATTAGTACCTATCGCAAATTTAGCCAAAACTTTGAAGCGGCTTTATTTGGCAATGTCTTGGGCGTTTCTCCTACAGATTTGTGGTTTGTGACGGTAGTATCGATTGTGATTTTAGGCTTAGTGTTTGTATTTTATCGCCCTTTGTTGTTTTGGTGTTTTGATAGAGAAGTAGCACAGGTGCATGGTGTACCAGTGGTGGTGATGGATACATTATTTGCTTTAATGCTGGCAACTTTGTTAGTCGCCACATTAAATATTTTGGGAGTGACATTAATTATCTCTGCGGTAGTGATTCCAGCTTCCATTGCGCGACTGTTGAGCGATCGCTTTGGTTATATTATGATTATTTCTGGCATTTTAGGCGCAGCGATCGCATTTGTGGGAATTTACCTCAGCTACTACTTAGATATTGCCTCTGGCGCTAGTGTAGTTTTGCTATCCACTTTAATTTTTGCTGGTGTCTTACTGTGGAAAAGCATTCAAAGTCGGCGAAAACGCTACTTACCACCTATTTCTACACAACATTATCAAGGGTAGTGTGGGAGTCTTGTTTGAGATATGAATGAGACAGACAAGGGAGACAAGGGAGAGTGGGGAGAATATGGGACTGATAACTCAGCACTCCTCACCAATCGGCAGGTAGATGCAAAACTCGCTACCTTGACCCAACTGGGACTGTACTTCCAGTCTGCCACCATGTTTTTCTACCACAATTTGACGAGCGATCGCTAATCCCAAACCCGTACCTTTACCCACAGCTTTAGTAGTAAATAAATGCTCAAAAATTTTCTCTTGTACTTCTTGTGTCATACCTTTGCCATTATCGCGGATACCGATATATACCTGCTTTGATCTAACTTCAGTATGGATAGTAATGATTTGGGGATTGGCTTCTAGTTCTTTGAAGGATTGAGTTTGCGCCATTTCGTCAAACATATCAATGGCATTAGCCAAGAGATTCATAAATACTTGGTTTAACTGTCCAGGGAAGCATTCGATTGTGGGTAAATCGTCAAACTCTTGGATAACTTGAATCTCTGGACGGTGTTCGTTGGCTTTGAGGCGATATTTCAAAATTAACAATGTGCTATCAAGTCCCTCATGGAGATTGGCAGAGATTTTGTATTCGGTATCAGCACGGGAGAAGGTACGCAGACTTGTACTGATATTTGTGATCCGATTCGTTGCACCTTTCATCGAATGGAGTAACTTGGGTAAGTCTTCCGCCAGAAATTCCAAGTCTATTTTGTCAGCATTGTTTTGAATTACCTTGTTTGGTTCGGGATACTCCTGTTGATAAAGGGCTAAATGTCCCAGTAAATCTTGTACGTAGTCTTGGCCATTGCTGATACTGCCATTCAGGAAACCGATGGGGTTGTTGATTTCATGGGCAACCCCAGCCACCAGATTTCCCAGAGATGCCATTTTTTCGCTTTGTAGTACTTGTAATTGAGTATTTTGCAATTCTACATCTGCTTGATGGCGTTCAATGGCAATGCGGGCAAGATAGGTGGCAACTTCCATCAGTTGGCGGTCATGTAGGGTAAATTCCCCAGCTACAGGCTGATACATAGCCAGGGTAGCCAGCACCTGTCCTTCCGCACCTAAAATGGGTGTCGAAGCACAAGCCCGCAAACCAAAGTCTAAGGCGAATTGATAATTAGCCCAGAGGGGATCGGTAGCAATATCTGTCACTGTAACAGATGCTTTGCAATAGGCGGCAGTTCCACAAGAACCAACTTCTGGGCCAATTTTAGCCCCATCAACTATGGCATTGTAGCCTGCTGGCAAACTGGGTGCTGCGCCATAACATAATCGCCCTTCGGTATCAATCAGCAAAACGGAACAATAGGCTGGATGATGAACGTGGCTTTCAATGTATCGGGCAGTTGCTTCTAAAATCGTGTTTAAGGAAACCCCTTGGGCAATCAACGCCAAAATTTGTTGTTGTCCATTGGAAAGTGCCAAAACTTCTGCTAAATCCTGCGACTTTTGTTGAGCATCTTGGAGTGAGTGTTCCAACTGTTGATAAAGTCGGGCATTTTCCAGGGAAATTGCCGCTTGGGTGCAGAGGAAATTGAGAATTAAAATCCGCTCTTCAGTAAATACTCCACTGGTAAGTTGATTGTTGAGATATAAGATGCCAATTAAATGCCCTTGATGGAGCAAGGGCAAACATAGTAAGCTTTGGGGCTGGTGTTGTCTGAGATATTCCCCAATCACAGGTAAGCTAGTTTCCATGTTGTCAATCACCACAACTTCTTGGGTGTTTTTGACGTAATAAATCAACTTTATTGGTACATAAGGATTATTAGTGAGTGGTTCAGCACATAGTTGTGTTTCATGAGGAGTAGCCATTGCCCGCACTTGCCATTCTCCAGTCTCACTCAGCAACATCAAGGCACAGCGATCTGCGCCTGAGTTTTGCAGAATGATTTGGGTGAGTTGATGTAAAAGTTCATCTAATTGAATTGTGCTAGAAAGTCCTTGAGAGGCTTTGAGGATAGTGGCAAAATCAACGGACTGGTTAATGTTGGTACTACTGGAACTCTTGCGATCGCTGGTATGACTAGATACAGTTAACGGGGAAATCGTTGCTAGGGTACTCAAAATGCTCGTAGATGCTTGTGTCTGTTGCAAGATGGGGCGAAGCAGATTGGGATAGCTGGTTTCTAAGTTAGCAACTTTGGCTTTAGCTCCCCAATGGGTATAACAGTAGTAGGCTTCTTGCATATAACCTGCGGCGACTTTCTCTTTCTCCCAGTTGAGATAGAATTTAGCAGCTAGTTCGTTGGCGAGGGCTTCTTCTTGAATGAATCCATTGGCTTTTGCTCCTGCGATGGCGCGATCATATAAATCTGCGGCTAGGTAATTTTCACCCCACACCCGTTGCTTTTCTGCCTCGATTAAATCTACCTTATGTTGGTGATTCATGGGTGCTTGATGTGCAAATTGAGCCAGAGTCGTTTGATGGGTTTGAGCCATTGCCAAAATTTCATCTTGATCCTGTTCTGATTGAACCGGTAAGCGTGTCAAATGAGTCAGGGCTGCATAAAAATAAAAAATAGGCACGAAAAATGTGCCTGATAAAGCTGCTATGTAAGACTGTGCTTGAGCCTCATAATGAATTGCATCTTGATAATTACCAAAATAGTAAGCCAGTAATAACTTATATATATAGACTTCTGCGATCGCTGTTCCATCCCCATCTTGCTGGTGCTTAGGCAGCATCACTGTTTCATTGTAAGAATTTCCGGTTAAACAATGTGGTTGAGTCACTATTTCAATAAAATTTTCTGCTGTTTGTTTTCCTAAATCTATATAGGCTTGAGCCGCATATTGTTTCACCTGAGCTAAAGCCAGACTATAGTGAGCCATGTCTTGCACAAAACCACTCAATTCTTCACCACTAAAAAATCGGCAATTGCTGTGGATAGCTAAGGAAAAGCCAGCGTACATAAAATTACCAGTCTCCATCCCCACATCAAAAGCTGTTTTCAAGGTTGGGATTGAGTTCTGCAATGGCTCTTTATGGAGTTGAATAAAGCTGCCAAACAGAAACATCACGATGGGCTTAATCTCTGGGGTATTATATTTTTCGAGTAAATTTAAAGCAACTTTGCCAAAATCATAGCCTGTAGCTGCATCTGCTAAAAAGGCAGACATGACTAATCCGTGTATGGCATAGCCGATAGTTGATGATACTGTATTTCCCGATTGCAAAGATAGACTGACCATCTTGGAACTTAGCAAAGGTAATAAACTGGGCATACCCTGAATCATTGGTGGAAATAAGATGCCCATAATACGCATTGCTGCTTGGGTAACACTATCATTGGTAACTGGTAAATCGACCAATGTTTCTACTGGAATATTTGCTAACTGGGTGCTGAGGGTTTGTAGTGCTGTAGCAATCTTGGTGTCGTTGGCTTCTTCAGGTAGTTCAATTCCCAATAGGGATAAAGCTGTTCTGCCCACAGCGATCGCCTCTAAGACATGACTTTGTAAAGTGTTGGCAGCAATTTGAATTTCATAAATTTTCACGCGGTCTAGAACTGTTTGCGCTTGCTGTAACACCAATGCTGCTTGCTGTTCCATACCCTCAAAGTCGCCATTCAAATAGCTGACTTCAGTAAATGTAATATACAGATTTAAAGTCAATTCATATTGATGTTGCCAACAGTTGCTTTCTAATAAAGTAATTCCTGTTTGTAAATAAGTCCTGGCTGCTGGATAGGCTGTAGAATTTCTGGCCTTAACTCCAGCTTGCAAATTGAGTTGAGCTAATTCTTCGCGATCGCTTGGTTGACTAATTAGGCATTGTCCTAAATTCAAATGCTCAACAATATCAAACAATTTTTCCTGTTTTACCGTTTCCGAGGAATTTTGTAGCAGTAATTGTCCGATATGCAGGTGAGTTGAGGTTTTCTGCTCATCGGAAATCAGAGAATAAGCTGCTTGTTGGACGCGATCGTGCAGAAACCGATAATTGAGGGTTTCCTGTGGGGTGTGCTGATTCACCTCATTTTCCCCCAAATAAAATTTGTAAATATCACTTTGAGGCAGAACTAAACCTTCCTGTAAGGCTTTCCACAATGTTGCTGCTACTTCTGTTTGGGATTGCTGCGAAACAATCGCCAGTGTATTTAAATCAAACTGTGCGCCAATACAAGCCGCAAGTTTTAAAATCTCTTGGGTTGTTTCCGGCAGTTTTTGTAATTGCTGCACCATCAATTCAACAACATCATCGGTTAAAGCTGCATCTCGCACTTGCACAATATTAAACTGCCAATATCCTGCATTCGAGTCAAAGGTAATTAACTGGTCTTGATGTAATGCCTTCAAAAACTGCGTCGCAAAGAAGGGATTACCCTGAGTTTTCTGCATGACCAGTTCTGTAAGTGGTTGCACTAAAGATGCAGGAGCATAAAGGGTATCGGCAATCAGATGATTGAGACTATTGAAACTCAGGGGTTGTAGGGTGATGGTGTGGATTTTTACCCCAGCTTTTTCTATACCATTGAGAGTCAATATCAATGGGTGGGCAGCAAACACCTCATTATCCCGATAAGCACCCAGCATTAATAGACAGCCCGTTTGCGACTCAGACATTAACACTTGAATCAAATTCAAGGAAGCCGAATCTGCCCATTGCAAATCATCCACAAACATCACTAACGGGTGTTCGGGCTGGGTGAAGACTTGAATGAATTTTTGGAACAATAAATTAAAGCGATTTTGGGCTGCTGTTCCAGATAATTCCGGTGCTGGGAGTTGAGTACCAATAATGTGTTCGAGTTCGGGAATCAGTTCAATGATAACTTGAGCGTTATCTCCTAAAGCTTGCAGAATCCGAGTTTTCCAGGTTTGTAATTGGGCATCACTTTCGCTGAGTAATTGCCCGACTAAATCCCGAAAGGCTTGCATAAACGCACCCAAGGGAATGTTGCGATTGAACTGGTCAAACTTACCTTTAATAAAATAGCCACGCTGGCGGACAATGGGTTTGTGGACTTCATTGATGACGGCAGTTTTCCCAATCCCCGAAAAACCCGCCACCAGCATTAATTCTGTAGTTCCAACGGCTACCCGCTCAAAGGCATCGAGTAAGACTTGTACTTCGGTTTCCCTACCGTAGAGCTTTTCGGGGATGATGAAGCGATCGCTTAAATCTCTCTGTCCTAGTTTAAATTCCGCAATTGTGCCTGTTTCTTTGTACTGGCTCAAACAATGTTCCAGATCATATTTGAGTCCGATGGTACTCTGATAACGGTCTTCGGCATTTTTCGCCATTAGTTTAGCCACAATTGCAGCTACCATTGGCGGTACATCGGGATTGACTTGATTTACAGATATCGGTACTTGAGCAATGTGACAATGAATCAACTCCAATGGGTCTTTACTGATAAATGGCAATTGTCTAGTTAACAACTGATACAGTGTGATACCCAGAGCGTAAAAATCTGCCCGATAATCAACCCCCCGATTCATCCGTCCTGTTTGTTCTGGCGCGAGATAAGCTAGAGTACCTTCTAACACATTGGGATTTTGGATGGTTTGGGTTTCTTTGGGTAACAGGGAAGCAATACTGAAGTCGATGAGTTGTACTTGTTTGGAGTCTGGATGGATGAGAATGTTGGCTGGTTTAATGTCTTTATGGATGACTCGATGTTGATGCAGGTGATGGAGAATCTCTGCTATTTGAATGGCAATAACCAGCGTCTCAGTCAGTGAGAGGGGCTGTTGTTGGAGGTACTTTCCTAAAGAAATACTGCCAAAGTCTTCCATCACTAAGGCATAACTGTTCCCCACAGATTCCAGACTCAAGGGTTGAACAATGCCTGCGATCGGCAGATTTTTGGTGACGGTATATTGATTACGAAATTGTACAAGTTCACTAAAGCTGGGATAATCCTGAGCCAGCAACTTAATTACTACTGGGCGCTGTGTCTCTATTTGCACCGCACGATACACAATTGTTTTTGTTCCTTGATAGATTTGCTCAAGGATCTGATAACCCGAAAGCTGCAAAATTGGTTGCGTGCGGGTGCTATTAGAATTCGCCATAGACTTCAGTGAAACACATATTTTTTACGACTGCCTATCTTTATGATTCCCAGAAATTTTGGCGATCGCATCACATAAAATTTACATTCAAGAAGGCAGAAGGCATTCCGACAAAGCCGCAGAAGTCAAAAGTATTCTTCATTTTTGCCTTTTGACTTACCTCAGCACTTTGCTACAGTTTAGCAACAATCGGTCGCCAATAATCAGTGACTTTTGCCACAACAGTCATAAAATCATCAGGCATGATTTGTGTCGGCACTTTCCGGCAGTAATAGCGCCAATTCCGTCGATTTTTCCCTGTATTCCACCATTGGGGTTGAGAGAGAATTGTCAGTACTTCTTGCAAGTCAGCATTATGACTACTAAAAGCTATTTTGATAGCTTCTGGCAACAATGTTTTATCTAACGGTACTACTGTCGCCAGCAACATCAGGTCATACAAATCTTTACCGCGCCAGCGTTTAGCACCTTGTTCAATTAAACCGTGTAGTTTCCAACCCGCCATTAATTCTGGTCTAGCGGCTAGAAGTTTTACTGGTTCTGCTGTCACTAAGGTAGGATATTCAATCCATTGGGCGGGGGGAACGAGGGGATCGTTAAAGCCGACATCAATTTGCAGCTTTTGACGGTAATCTAGTACGGAAGCATCAAGTTGCAGGCGCACACCAGGAAATGGATCTTCCAACCAAATACCATAAGATTCTAGGGATTCTAAATGAAAAACCACACCGTCACTAAATCCTTCAGTCGCCAGCAATTCCCGAAAGCGTTTGGTTGTGGATTCAATATCAAAGGGATATAACCCCAGAAAATCGACATCAACTGCAATACGATGCCCTGGGGGAACCCACAACCGTGTTAACATTCCGCCACGCAGCACTAAATCTGCGGTGTGAGTGGAGTTAGCAACACGACGCAAAAGACTTTCCAGGAGGTGATAATTCAGGACTTCTGCAAGTGGGCGATCGCTTGTTTGCGAAATGTCCTGTAAAATTTGCTCAAGCATGATTATTTACACCTCCCAACCAGCCAGCATCAAGCCCGATGTTGCTATCAAACACAGTATATTCTTGCTGTGGTTGCACTAAAGAAATACCCTTTGACCGTAGTGATTGCAGGAGTTTCTGAAAGCGGTCTTGTGCCGCGTTCCGTCCTATTCCATACAACCGTAAGGTAATAAATCGCTGATGTTGGCTATGAGTTTTCTGTTTAAAAGCATTGCTAGATAAATGTGCGCCTTGGACTGCACAATGTTGGCGCAAAGCTTCTAAGTCGGTATTATCTGCCAGCAAGGCTTTGATGTGAAACTCAAAATAATTGCTTGCAGGATGCTGCAAAACTTCCTGATCTGTCACCGGGATGTCTTGGTTATACACCATTGCTTCAATTTTCACCCGCGTCACCAAAAAACCTGCCTGGGAAATTGTTTGGGCAAGGTGGTAAACTTCGGTGTAAACTTCCGGCAAAGTTCCCCGATGATGGGATGCGGTCATTGGTTGCGATCGCACCACTCCCACAGGTAACTCAATCAAAATACATTTAATCTTTAACTGCCGACAAATCTGTTGAAAGTGCTGTACTGTAGCTGGTGACTCTGCACAGATTGTAATATGAGCTTCAAATGTGCCTGCGTAATTATATTTAGCAATATGATTCAACACCGCCAGCTAATGAAAGGGTGGTTCTGTAATTTGCAGTTTCGGTTGTATCATAGAAAACTTTTTCACCCGACTCTTTGTAGTATACATATTACAAACAAACCTTGTCAAGCAATAAAAGACGAAAATCCCCCTTATCTCCCAATACGGTTCAGTTAACGTTGTCAGCTTATTGATTTCAGAAGAACCAAGACTTGGGGGATTCTCCCCCAAACCCCCGATTGGGAGACGGTTGCGTCCCCCAATCCCCCTCCAAAAAATAGATATGTTTTATGTGTAGCAGTTAATTTATTTTCTTAACTGAACCGTATTGCCTTATCTCCCTTGTCCTCCTTGTCTCCCTTCCCTTGTTCCCCTCACTCCTACCTTCTTTACAAAGTTATTGCTTTATCACAAATTGTCAAATTCTGTAGTCAATTTAACGACAGTTTAATAAAAAGTATCATATACTCGGTGGTATAAGCCTCCGAGAAAGAAAAATAGCGGAGGATTTAAACCTAATCAGCAGGTCAATCCTATGCAAAAAGTATGGGAATCAACAGAATTAGAATATGCTTTTCTGTTCACCTTAAGAAAGGTAAATTCTATTAATCCAGAAGGTTTTCAGCCATTTTTTAATAATTTGCCAGTTGATCCTTATATCAAGGGCAATTATCGTTTAAGAAGATTATCCCGGTTTACCGTTTCCGGGAATGATTTAATTAAACTACCGCATGGCTACCTCTTCCAAAGCAAAACATATAACCCCTTATTGGGAGATATTAAAAGAGAATTTGCAGAATTAGAAGATAGCATTATTGAGCTTGATATCTTTAAAAAGATGGTCTTAGCATTTAGCGACTCTTGTAAACTGCACCCAGAAGCAGAAATCGGAGTTCATCAAATCAGAACCATCTGTTCCGCCGAAAATATGGGTAATCCCGCCCCTGAAGGTATCCATCAAGATGGCACAGATTTTATTGGGATATTCTCTGTGGCTAGAGAAAATATCCAAGGTGGAGAAACACATTTATATACAGCGAAAAAAGAAAAGCCAGTTTTTAGTAAAGTGCTGAATTCTGGTGAATTATTATTAGTTAATGACCATAAATTTTTCCATTTTACGACTCCCATTAAACCGCAAGTTGATGGGTTAGGTATTCGGGATGTGTTTGTGTTAACTTCGCCTAGTTTGCTAACTGAATAAATATAAGAATCTGATTTGATTTTTGAATAAACTTATACCAATTGAATGTAAAGTTGCACACACAGCACTTTTGAAGTAAGCGAGTTAAACCATGAGTAATAAGTAAATTTCTGACTCATTACTCATTATTCATTACTCATTACTTTTTTCCATCAGCCTTGAGAATGTTGGGTTCCGTTCCTCCACCCAACCCACACCAGTCTAAAAAAATTGGTAAGTAGTTAAACATAATTAATTACACAAAGTCATTGCGAATGGAGCGAAGCGAAATGAAGCAATCGCAAGGGCTGGGATTGCTTCGCTTCGCTCGCAATGACTGTAATTAATTTTGCGTGGTTACTTACTTACACCGTGAGACGAAAAATCAATGGTTTGGGGACGGGTGAAGGCTTATAGGGATGTACTAATTTAAAACCCTTACACCCATTCTTCACAAAAAGCGTAAGTCCTGATCTATTTCATGTCATAACCAAATAAGTTGGGGTCAACTTCGCCTAACTGCAAGTCTGCTAAACCATATTCTGCCCATCTTCGTTCTACCATTGCGGCGACATCAGGATCAGATTCTAGTGGTGCGCCCCATTCATGTTCGGTTTCGGGGGGAATTTTGGTAGTTGCATCAATTCCCATCCGTCCACCTAAACCAATTTTTTCACTAGCAAAATCTAAGGTGTCAAAGGGTGTATTTGGCAAAATAAACACGTCGCGGGTGGGGTCAACTTTAGAACTGATAGCCCAAACAACTTGTCTGGGGTCGCGGATATTAATATCTTTATCGACGACAATCACAAATTTGGTGTAGGTAAATTGCGGTAACGCACTCCAAAAGGCTAAGGCGGCGCGGCGTGCTTGTCCGGGATAGGCTTTATCAATGGAAATAATCGCGGCTTTGTAACTTAAAGCTTCCATTGGTAAGAAGAAATCCACAATTTCTGAGACTTGTTGGCGCAGAATTGGGGTATATATACGATTGAGTGCGATCGCCATCATCGCTTCTTCTTTGGGTGGACGACCGCTAAATGTGGTTAAATATATCGGGTCTTTGCGGTGCGTCATACATTGAAAGCGAATTAAGGGCGAGTCTTCCACGCCGCCGTAATAACCCATGTGGTCGCCAAAAGGCCCGTCTGGTAAAACTTCTCCTGGGGTAATTGTTCCTTCTAAGACAAATTCAGAATCAGCCGGAACTTCTAAATCAACAGTTTTACACTTTGCCAACTGCACACCAGAACCGCCATATAACCCCGCAAATAACCATTCTGATAAGTCTACCGGGATGGGTGTAGCAGCTGCCATGATAATTAATGGATCTACACCAAGAGCGATCGCTACTTCTAATTTCTTCCCACGTTCTGCCGCTTTCCGCAAGTGTCTCGCCCCACCCCGCACTGATAACCAGTGAACAGTCATGGTGTTTTTCGATTGCAATTGCAAGCGATATACACCCACATTCGGCGTACCTGTCTCACAATCTTTGGTAATGACTAACCCCAAGGTGATAATCTTGCCAGCATCACCAGGATAAGGACGAATCAAAGGTATAGTATTTAAATCTAAATCATCCCCTTGAATTACCACTTGCTGACAAGCCGGAAAAAAGTCTCTCCCTGGTTTGGCTTTAATGACATCAAACAGCACTTTCCCAAAATCTATCGCCTGGGAAATCTTTTTCGGTGGTTTTGGCTGCTGTAGCATACTCAACTTTTTACCCAAGGTTTCTAATTCTTGGGGATGCTGCATATTCATTGACCAGCAGATTCTTTCCACTGTCCCCAACAAATTCACCGCTACGGGGAAAGAAGCGCCTTTGACGTTCTCAAACAACAACCCCGGCCCGCCTTTTTGCAGCATTTGGTTAGAAATCTCCGCAATTTCTAATTCTGGGTCAACCAAGGCAGAAATTCGCCGTAATTGTCCTCTTTCTTCTAAAAGTTTGATGAATCCCCGCAAATCTCTCGCCATTGTTTTAATAAAGCTAAATAGTTAAGAAGTATGAAGCGTCTGTTTAATATTATGAGCTATAGCAATCCTAAATAACGCCGTGTGCAACTTTATATCAAACCTAACCCCCAACCCCTTCCCTCGTAGGGAAGGGGAGCAAGACTCAAAGCCTCTCTCCGCTTCGGGGAGAGGTTTGGAGAGGGGTTTCAAAAAGTAAGTCGCACATCGCGTTAAATAATTTATCAACATCTCTCTCCCTTGTCTGCCTTGCCTCCCTTGTCTTTGTTGTTCGCTCTATTATCTTGCCGAAGCCTGTTCCCTTTTTCAAAGCGTTAACTAATTGATTGACTTTTCTTAACCCTGTTGTACAAGCAATTTGGTTATTCTAACGAAGGATAGACATTATTGATTTTAAATAAGCTCTACCCTTCAAACATGGCGAGAATAAATTTTTTCCTCCTAGCAGGTTGTCTGTGATGTGCTTCCTGCTAGGTTTACCTATTTTTGGTCATTGGTCATTTGTCAACCCCCATTCCCAACTCCCAACTCCCAACTCCCTATTCTCTGGCTAGATTATGGACTAAACTATTCACTTATAATGTAGTTTTGTGAATCCAGGTAGCCGACTATTTTATGCTTACAAGACTTTCAGTAGCTGTTTACGGGATGGGTACAGCACCAACTATTGCTCCTGAACGGTCTAGTCAAACTATTCGCAAACAATATCCTAATTACAAGGTGATTGTGTTGAACGATGACTTCAATACTTTTCAACACGTCGCTGAGTGCTTGATGAAGTATATCCCGAATATGACTAGCGATCGCGCTTGGGATTTAACGAATCAGGTACATTATGAAGGACAAGCGATCGTTTGGGTAGGGCCGCAAGAACCAGCAGAATTGTATCACCAACAGCTGCGCCGAGCCGGTTTAACAATGGCTCCCCTAGAAGCGGCTTAAGATCATGGATAAATCTACCACAAACTCGCAGAAAGCAAATAAACGCAAAGATGGCAGACTCGTTTGGAATCACTCTACCCATCTTCCTGGTCTGATTCCCATTTTAGAAAATCTCTGCTTGCAAGAAGGCATTTACACCATTACCCCAGGCGTAATTGGGCGGGTAAAAGGTCATAGCCCCAAAATGCAATTACGTATATCTGTCCCAATTCGCGGGGGTTACAAAATTATCGCTAGACAAGGTAAGACAGTGCAAGAGGTGTTCATCCTGACTAGTTTAGTTCAGGATGAACTACAAACAGCGATCGCGATCGCCATGAAACATAAATCAACTTAACAGTTAGTTACTAGCTCGTTTTTGTCTAGTTGATTTCATTTCATACTTCATACTTCACACTTTCTCTGACTATTCTTCAACTCGATGCACGGCGAATTTATGTAGCGGCAAACTCAGAATACAAGAAAATGTTAAGAAATATGACAAAGCTGCGGTGATTTTCAAAGACATCACGACAGATTCCCAATCAGGTAAAATGACTTTTTCTAAGGCAAAAGCAACACAATATACCAGCCAGTAAGAAAAACTCATTCTAAACAAAATCTTTTCTGTTTCTTCTATGTCATCTTTTGGTTGCTTACCGTCCCAAAGCAATACTAAACCAAGAATACAAGCACCAAAGGAGACCGCAACTACAAAATCATGACACAAGAAATTCATCGACTGCATTGGCCTCGATCCCAATATTTTGCAATTGAGTTTCAGTCTAAAGGAATATTCCTTGCAGTTACAAAAAATATTTACAAACTGCAATAAGTCATGCAGTTAATGTTACAAACTGCAAACAACATAGCTATATTATCAAGTTATTTTTAGATTTATTTAACTTTATAGTAGGGGACAGGTAATAGGTGACAGGTGACAGGGTTAAAAGCTTTGTGGTGTCTAAGTCTTATTATTTATCGATGTCTTAAGCAAGTTTGCTACGGGTGCATCCCAGTTTTTATTACTCAGCAAAATAATAATCCTGTCATTGCGAGGAGGCACGACGAAGCAATCGCATGGACTCGTTCTTAGTGAGGGATTTTGCGATTGCTTCACTCCACTTCGTTGCGCTCGCAATGACGTATTAAAAAAAGTGGGATGCTCCTGTTTGCTACTGCTATAACTAGCGTTCAAAATCATTCGTGATAAATAAGATCCCCGACTTCTCAAAGAAGTCGGGGATCTGAAAGACACAATGATCACAAATCAAACTTTCTCCCTTTCACACTTCAGACTTTAAAAATTCATTGTAATTTGATTCACCACATACATACTTTGAATCCGCCACATACCATCGCGCCGAATTAAATCATAACGAACCCGCAAACTTTCGTTAGAAGACTTTTTCTTCAGACCATTTTCATAAAACTGTGTTGCTTCTTTAACAGTCGCTAAAACGGCGGCGCGATTTGGGTCTAGGTCATTTTTACTGACAAATTCTATTTTGATGCTGTGGTCGTATTTGCGATAGCGGTTATCTAATTTATCTTGCTGGGCAACTAACCGCCATTGAGACAAAGATGCGCCAGTTAAAATGTTATTTAAACTGTTAACATCATGGTTTGGCCCTAATGCTAAAGCCTTGGTAGAAAGCCATGTCCGAATTACTTCTTCGGCGGTTGCATCGGTGAGGGGGCCGTCAGGTGGCATTAATTCACTATTGGCATCAGGAATTTTGATGGGTGGTTGATTAAGTTTTATTGCTAAGGGGTTTTCTGGTAAACCTGGAGATGGGGCAAAGATATCTTTCAACCAGCCAAAGGTGGTGGAAATGATTAACCAAAAAACTAATATCCCAGCCAAGGAAGCAAATACTGTCCAGACTAATCTGGTTTTGCGGTCTACACTGCTGACAGGGCGGCGTTGGCGAGGTCGGCGATCGCGGTTATTATCTAACCTATGTTCTCGGTTAACAGGTTGATTTGTCGGCTTCCGTCGTCGGCGCTTTGGTGTCGGATGGGGCGCAGCACTTTTACCATTGAGATGATGACCTGTTGTGTTGTTTGTCCGGTCTGGGGAAGTAAAAGACGCAACGGGAATTTCCGGCGTTGGGGTGCGACTAGCCATAGCTGGTGCAGGTGGGGTATTGGTTCTCGGTAGCGGTACCTGAGAATATTCAGGTCGTTTATGGTTGGGAGTTTCTGGTAAATCCAAATCTGGCATTTTAGCTTGATTTGGACGAGAAACCCCAGGCGTATTTGGTTGACGGTGATTTGCTGGCGGTGCGTTAACAGGTTGACGATTAATGAAACCCCATTCGTTGGTAGTTTCGGCATCTGTAGGTAATGCTTCTAAATACGCTTGCACTTGGGGGTTAGCAAAGTAATCTTTGAGTGCGGCTGGCTGTCTGGATAAATCCCGAAAATGGGGAAACACTTCATTTTGTAACCACTGTTCGCCATACAAACACAAACCCGGTAATAAATCAGGCGAGTCCTGGGATTTTTCCCGAATAAAAGCTAAAGCTTCGTATTCCTGACTCATTTCCAAAACGCGGGTTGCTTCTTCGGTTTGTCCCAACAACAACGCACAAAGTGACTGTTCTAGATGCACATCTTGACGCTTACCCAAATGCAGTAGCATTTGCCTAGCCTGACGAATTAAAGCGGGTTGACGTTGGGCAAATCCTCTAGCAATCAAAGCATAAACGGCGAGGTAAGTAGCTACTGCCGATGGGCGCTTACTTTCGGCTTCAAATAACTTATGCTGTTCTGTAACTGTTAAATAGTGGCGGATTTGCTGAATAAATCGCAGAAAATCATCTATGCTTAAACCCGATTGATCGTTGTGAGTGCCATCAATGCCACCGCGATCTTCCAGGATACTTTGTAATAATTCTAAGCCTCGGCGACGTTCTACTGTTTTTTCTAAAGATAACTGTAGTAATTCTAAAATCCGATAAGGACGTAGTTTATAAAGGTCGGCTTGAATTTCTGCCTGGACGCTGGAAAATATGCCTTCACTCACCAGCATTTCTAACCCAGACTCTAAGGAAACTGCGGCATTTTCGTAATAACCTTGTTGCCACTGTTCCCGCCCTAATTCTAGGCAGGCCAAAGCCACAGTCAAAACAATATCTGGATGTTCGCTGCTTTCGAGAAAGTCTTCCTCGATGGGATGATTGCCAATTTTGGCCGAGGCGACACCATTATGGTTAGCAAGGTATGTTTTACCGAGTTTGAGGACTTGTTCGTATTCCCCCAACTCTTGCAAGATTAATAACGCCCCGACTAATTCCTGTTGGGGAACGTCAATACTCAGGCCTTGACTATCAAGATCATGACTAGTTTCTGTGCGGTTGCCTGCGGTGACTGTGGCAGTAGCCGTGCCATCAGGATCATAAGCATGGGACAGATAAAGCTGATCGTAACTGCTACGTTCTTTTGGATTTGATAAAACCACGTAAGCTGTTTCTATAATTTGTTTACGAGAAGAAATTGCTGCTTGAGAATACTCCCGTCGTGGCAGTTGTACAATGCGATCGCTATATGCTTGCCGCAATTGTTCTTCACTTGCCGCTAACGGTAGTCCTAAAATTCGGTAGTAATCTAGCGGAATTCGCACAGCCTACTTCCCCTGCACCGAGATCAACATAATCCACCTAGAGCATTCCAGGTATGTAAAACCGTGCCACAATATTACGGTGAATAACACCGCGCCGGACTTACACTATTAAGTGTATATTGCAACAATTAATTTTGTTCCCTCTAAAATTTTGAGACACATTTTAGTACTATTAATTTAACTTCGCCTAGATAAGAGGGAAACTTTGTTTTAATTCTTAGTATTTCCTTGTGTATAACTGCTATCAGCCATTAAACACTGCCAAATTTTACTGCGATCGCTCATCATAATCGACATACCTAAATAAATAAGTTTATCTGCTTGACATTATACTTACGTGTTTGCCCTGGCTCTGGAGTGATAGTAGCAATACTTGTAATGGTAGATGCGTGATAATTACAAGGAACAAAATGTTACCATACTTAGACCTTGAGTTACAACTAAGTAGATAGGAAAAGGCAGGAGGCAGTGGTTCGGCTTCGCTCACCAACCAGGCAGAAGGCAGGAGGGAAGAAGGTTTTAGTTTAGTTAACCTTTCTTAAGATAGTTTTGTTTTTTCCCAGCGACTTACTTATAGGACTCATATTTGATTTGGGAAAAAAATCAGTACACCCAGTTCAGCCTTCTTTCCTACTCCCTACTCCCCATTCCCTACTCCCTGCCTACACAAATAGATTCAGGAATCAAACCGTATTCCCATATCTAGCAAGCTAAATGCAATTGCGGCGTTTATTTGTGGGAAATTGTTAATAGATATGCAGAAACAAAGCTATCCTGATTGATAGCATCTGTACAGAAGTTGGGATTGTAAAACGCCAGAGGGCAACATTCAAGGTCATTTATGGCAGTTAGGGTGTAAAAATCGCAGATAGCGACGATAAAATCCAAAATTCACCTATTTTTTGCCTCTATATCCCAATTATCCTACTTAGCGCCCAAATTTTTAGTTTTTGTCTTCAGCACAACCAGGCCAAACATCGGCCTATTTAACATGGTAAATTTCAGTTTGACAACAGGGATACTAAAAAAATAATGGTTCAAGAACGGACGTTACCTAAATTTGATACTGCCAGCGCCCAAATCACCAAAGCGGAAGGCTTAATGCTGTACGAAGATATGGTGTTAGGACGCTTTTTTGAAGACAAATGCGCTGAAATGTACTATAGGGGCAAAATGTTTGGTTTTGTCCACCTATATAACGGTCAAGAAGCCGTTTCGACTGGCGTTATCAAGGCAATGCGTCCGGGAGAAGATTACGTTAGCAGTACCTACCGCGACCACGTTCACGCCTTGAGTGCGGGAGTTCCAGCCCGTGAAGTTATGGCCGAATTATTCGGTAAAGCTACAGGTTGCAGCAAAGGACGTGGCGGTTCCATGCACATGTTCTCGGCGGAACATAACTTATTAGGTGGTTACGCTTTCGTGGCTGAAGGCATTCCTGTGGCGGCTGGTGCAGCTTTTCAAAGCAAATATCGCCGTGAAGTTTTGGGCGACCCAAAAGCCGACCAAGTAACCGCTTGCTTCTTTGGTGATGGTGCGGCTAACAACGGTCAATTTTTTGAAACCTTGAATATGGCAGCTTTATGGAAACTGCCAATTATTTTTGTGGTGGAAAATAATAAATGGGCAATTGGGATGGCACATGACCGCGCCACCTCCGACCCAGAAATTTATAAAAAAGCCAGTGTGTTTAACATGGTGGGCGTAGAAGTAGACGGCATGGACGTACTCGCAGTTCATTCTGTCGCCCAAGAAGCCGTCGCCCGCGCCCGTGCTGGAGAAGGGCCAACATTAATTGAAGCCCTCACCTATCGCTTCCGTGGTCACTCCCTAGCCGACCCAGACGAGTTACGCAGCAAAGCCGAGAAAGAATTTTGGTTCTCCCGTGACCCAATTAAGAAACTGGCTGCTTATATGGTGGAACAGAATTTGGCAACTGAGGAAGAACTTAAGGCAGTTGACAAGAAGATTCAAGACTTAATTGATGAGGCTGTGAAGTTTGCCGAAAGCAGTCCTGAACCTGATCCTAGCGAATTGTATCGCTTTATCTTTGCAGAAGACGAGTAGTTGTCAGAGACTAGGGAGTGGGAAATGAGGGACTAGTACCGCTATGCGGAAGTCAAAAGTTAAAAGTCAAAAGTCAAAAAGCTCATATCACAAGCTTTTCGCTACTTGAAATGGTATCTTTAATTTCCGCCGAGTTGCACTAGAGACTAGATGTTAGTACAGTTCGGTGAAAATAAACAGACCATGTTTCGACCATGCTAAGTGACCATAAGAAATTGCTAAAAGGCTTGTGGTATTACTATTCTTTCTTTTTCCTTTTGACCTTTTACTTTTGCCTTTTTGTACTAGAAACTAGAGGCTAGAAATATGTATTCAGCCTCTCACCCTCCGGGTTCGCCACTTGCTTTATGCCGGGAAACCCGTCCACCGCAGTGGCTCACCTCTCACCTCTCATCTGTAACCTATAACCTCTAAGGACTCATCTTGTGCCTAAAATTACCATTGAACAAAGACAATACAAAACTTATATTCTGGCTGACGACACCACTGGTAATCAGATAGAAGTTGTCCCAGAACGGGGTGGGATTATTACTAGCTGGCAAGTCCAAGGTCAAGAAATTTTCTACTTGGATAAAGAACGCTTTACTCATCCTGATTTGAGTATTAGGGGCGGAAATCCCATATTGTTTCCCATCTGTGGTAACTTACCTGATAACACTTATACTCACAATGGGCAGCAATATACTCTCAAACAGCATGGCTTTGCCCGTGATTTGCCTTGGGAACTTGAGGAAGTCTCGGAAGACAAGACAACTTATGTCAAAGTTCATTTGGTCAGCAACGAGCAAACAAAAGCGGTATATCCCTTTGATTTTGATTTAAGTTTCAGTTACAAAATCAATGGGAATACTCTCGAAATTCAACAACATCTGCATAATTCTTCTGCCACACCAATACCCTTTTCTACCGGGTTTCATCCTTACTTCCAAGCCCCAGATAAAACTCAGCTAGAGTTTGCGATTCCGGCTGGTGAGTATCAAGACCAGAGAACTAAGGAAAGAAAATTCTTTGGTGGGAATTTTGATTTCAATTTGGATGAGATTGATGTTGCCTTTAAGGAACTAACTGCTAATTCAGCTACAGTCACAGACAACAGTCGTAAATTAAAATTGACTTTAGATTACGGCGATGAATATCCCATCGTGGTATTTTGGACGCTCAAGGGCAAAGACTTTTATTGTTTGGAACCTTGGAGTGCGCCGCGCAATTCTCTAAACACAGGCGAAAATTTGACTGTGGTAGAGCCAGGAGCCAGCTATCAAGCATCTGTTAGATTGACGGCAAGTTTTTTCTAAAAACCCCTTTACAAATCCAATGGTGTTTGTGCTATGATGGCAAAGTTGCAAACAAAGCAAAAGGGTCGCTAACTCAACGGTAGAGTACTCGGCTTTTAACCGATTAGTTCCGGGTTCGAATCCCGGGCGACCCATATAATAAATACAGAGTAAATCGATGGTTTTAATCCCTAATAGGGGTTAGTTTAAATTGCAGTGTTTGAAGATGATGTATTTTGCGATCGCGGTCAAGACGTTTCAATCCCTAATAGGGATTAGTTTGAATTGCAATCTTATCCTTGTACAGATATGGATTATTTAGAAGCTGAGTTTCAATCCCTAATAGGGATTAGTTTGAATTGCAATCCAGTAGCACTGTACTACCAAAAAAACGGAACCTTGAGTTTCAATCCCTAATAGGGATTAGTTTGAATTGCAATTTAGCCGTTCGCCATTCTTCCCAATGTTCAGGACTGGGCTTGTTTCAATCCCTAATAGGGATTAGTTTGAATTGCAATAGATGGTAGGGATGGTTTTGATGGTATCAATGGTAAAGTTTCAATCCCTAATAGGGATTAGTTTGAATTGCAATGCAAAATGGCTTATTTTGTATGGGTGTGGCTAGGGTGCGTTTCAATCCCTAATAGGGATTAGTTTGAATTGCAATGTTGCTAAAAAACAAACCAACCAATTAATTAAGGATAAGTTTCAATCCCTAATAGGGATTAGTTTGAATTGCAATAAATAAGCAAATAACGCTGACAATCGTGATGATGTGTTTCAATCCCTAATAGGGATTAGTTTGAATTGCAATGTTACCAGAGGTGCAGAAATGAAAAGGAAAGCTGTGATAGTTTCAATCCCTAATAGGGATTAGTTTGAATTGCAATGCAGATTGTTTAATTTGCTGAATGGAGCAAGTGTTTCAATCCCTAATAGGGATTAGTTTGAATTGCAATAAAGGAATATTGCAAGCGTGGATATTACAGGTTGGTTTCAATCCCTAATAGGGATTAGTTTGAATTGCAATTTCCAAGTCGCTTTCCCTGTGATTTGTTTTACTTGGTAGATGTTTCAATCCCTAATAGGGATTAGTTTGAATTGCAATTACAGACAAAATTTTCATAAGGCAGTGTAAGTTGATGTGTTTCAATCCCTAATAGGGATTAGTTTGAATTGCAATATTTTGGGGATAATCTAAAACTCTTAAATGGTAACGTTTCAATCCCTAATAGGGATTAGTTTGAATTGCAATCTGTTTTTTGGGAAGTAAAGAAAGATCGGCGCGTGTTTCAATCCCTAATAGGGATTAGTTTGAATTGCAATAGAGGATGTTTCAGAGAGGATTCAATGGTTGTTCGTTTCAATCCCTAATAGGGATTAGTTTGAATTGCAATATCTCATAATCGGGATATCTGGCAAACAGGTAATTGGAAGTTTCA
Organism: Aulosira sp. FACHB-615; assembly: GCF_014698045.1. Lineage (GTDB taxonomy): Bacteria > Cyanobacteriota > Cyanobacteriia > Cyanobacteriales > Nostocaceae > Nostoc_B. The sequence goes on along the minus strand of NZ_JACJSE010000005.1, from coordinate 127,638 downwards.
ATCCCTAATAGGGATTAGTTTGAATTGCAATTCCTTGCGGTAGGTATGCTCTCATCTGGTGGCTACGGGTTTCAATCCCTAATAGGGATTAGTTTGAATTGCAATGCAACCACCCTACACCGCGATATCGCTGGGGTTAACTTAAAGGTTTCAATCCCTAATAGGGATTAGTTTGAATTGCAATCAACTGCCATTAATTATAGCATCAATTGGAGGGTAGGTTTCAATCCCTAATAGGGATTAGTTTGAATTGCAATCTTTAACCATTAGCTTAACCGATTCCCAATACAACGTTTCAATCCCTAATAGGGATTAGTTTGAATTGCAATGATCGCCGCAGTATTATATTTTGTTCATCAATAAGTTTCAATCCCTAATAGGGATTAGTTTGAATTGCAATTCTATGGGAGGAAAAAGGGAAATACTATTATTGGGTTTCAATCCCTAATAGGGATTAGTTTGAATTGCAATCTTTACCGTCTTTTCCATCCTTGCCCGGTCGTCCTGGATGTTTCAATCCCTAATAGGGATTAGTTTGAATTGCAATCCATCTTTGTAGTCAAGCATGGCTTGTATTTCTGCGTTAAGTTTCAATCCCTAATAGGGATTAGTTTGAATTGCAATTGCAGCGCCAGAGGTAGTGATCGTAGTGAAACTAGCTGCGTTTCAATCCCTAATAGGGATTAGTTTGAATTGCAATCGAACTGCTCCAGCTAAAGGCAAGTTTCCAGCTAGTTTCAATCCCTAATAGGGATTAGTTTGAATTGCAATCTACATCCGATGCCTACGAGCAAGCAAGATTAACTATTTACGTTTCAATCCCTAATAGGGATTAGTTTGAATTGCAATTTTACTAGCTGGAGCGATCGCGGTTTCATCGATTTCAAGTTTCAATCCCTAATAGGGATTAGTTTGAATTGCAATTGCGGGAGCCGGAAAAGCTTGGTGTATTTAGTTTTCAAGGTGCGGTTTCGCGGATGGGATAATTCTAACATGGTGGAATGTCAATTGATTTACATGAAATCGCTGAAACCTTCACTATGTAAGGTGCGCGGACAATTTTAATTAAATTTTTCTGCAAAAGCTTACCCTCCAAGGAATCCAGCCATTCTTGCTTAAGGGCGATTTTGTACACCTACCCATCCGCGCATTTTGACCAATTTTGTCGTGCTGTTTAGATCCCCGACTTTTTGAAAAAGTCGGGGATCTAGATATTACATCAAGATTTGGCGGATTAAAATACTCATGACTTCATTGGGGTTGGCGGTATACCTGTCAAGCGTAAGTAGAAAAATTTTTGTAAATAATTTTCTCCCCACTTCCTATTCCCTACGCCCTGCATACACAAGTAAATTGAGAAATCAAACTTGATTCCTCTATTCATGACGCATCACATCTTAAAAGCCACCACAGAAACAGTCCATCTTGGCGGGTTCTCTCATTTATTAAAACCAGCACTCATAATTAATTCTGGTGACACTGTTGATGTCGAAACCTTCACTGGTTACTACATTTACGACAAAGCACCGCCAGAATTTCTCACGCCAGAATTTGTAGATATCTGCCAAAATTTGCCAGATGAACGCAAAATTGCTGGGGGGCCGCATTTACTCACCGGGCCGATTTATGTGCGGGATGCTGAACCTGGGGATGTTTTAGAAGTAAGATTAGAAGCGATCGCCCCAAGTTTACCAGTGGGTTTTAATGCTATTCGTACAGGGTGGGGAGCTTTAGCACAACAATTTACCCAACCTGCATTAAGATTCATTCCCCTAGATTTAGCTAATAATATCGCCGAATTTCCAGCTAACAGTGGGATTAAAATTCCCCTCACACCCTTTTTTGGTATTTTGGGTGTGGCGACACCGCAAAGCGATCGCAGTTCGATTCCCCCTGGTCACTATGGTGGTAATATCGATAACCGGGAACTCCAAGTAGGTTCGCGGGTATTTTTGCCAATTTATGTCCCTGGGGCGTTGTTTTCTATCGGTGATGGACATTCTGCTCAAGGAGACGGGGAAGTAAATGTTACAGCCATTGAAACTTCGATGAACGGGAGAATTTCTCTCACCCTCCGCAAAGATTTATCACTCACCACACCCATTGCTGAAACCCCAACAGACATCATCACAATGGGTTTTGCCGAAACCTTAGATGCAGCTTTAGAACAAGCTTTAAAAAATATGATTGCGTTTCTACAAGGTTTTGCGAATTTATCAGCAGAAGAGGCTTATGTGTTGTGTAGTTTAGCGGTAAATTTTCGCATCACCCAAGTTGTTAATAGTCCCCAAAAAGGTGTTCATGGGATGTTACCTAAATCAATCTTCTCACCTAAAATGAGTTTGTAAGAAGTATTGAGAATTCAGAATCTAGTAGCCAGAATCTTGAAGAAGTTCAGTTGATTACTTACGAAAACCTTTCAACCCCACCCCGAAAAAGCTGTGTTTCGTCTCCCCGCCCTGTTAACTTACTGTGTACACACAAGTCGAAATTTTTATGTTCAAGCCATTCCCGCCTAGAACTAAAGTTCCAGGCTCATAGCTAAAGTCTACTGAAGTAGACTGGAATCAATTTCTTTTTGAGTCCTCTTTTGAGGACTGGCGTTATGAGACTAGTACCGCTACGCGGAAGTCAAAAGTCAAAAGTCAAAAGACTTATATTCTTGGCTTTCGCGCCTTTTGAAATGGTGTGTTTATTGCCGCCTTATTGTACTAGGAATAAATTCTGAGGCGGGAGAGATGCGTGCAACTCAGATTTGTGCATACACTTACACTATAGCCCCGCTAACGGGGTTGGGGGTGGGTTGAATAGTTTCGGGTAACTACAGCAGATTCGATGTTTATGAGGTACAGCAACTGATTGAAAAAAGTAATGAGTAATGAATAATGAGTCAGGAATTTACTTATTACTCACTACTGATTACTCATTACTTAATGCTCATGGTGTACCGCACTTACTTCAAAAGTGCTGTAATTAACCAGCTAAAATTCTGACTTATGATTTCTGTATTCTTAATACTATGATTCAACACACAACAAACATTTTGTATGTCTAATATTCTTGTACAAATGCTGCTGATTGGTTTAGCGGCTGGTGTTGCTGGTGGGATGTTTGGTATCGGTGGCGGTGCAATTATGGTGCCAGCAATGGTACTACTAGTAGGGCTAGACCAAAAATTTGCCACTGGTACATCTATTGCCGCCCAAATTTTACCCATCGGTATTTTAGGCGCAGCAGTTTACTACCGTAGCGGTAACATTAACATCAAATATGCGGTCATGATTGCTATTGGTTTAGTAGTAGGAAATTTTTTTGGTGCGTTATTTGCCAATCAGCCATTTATTAGTAGTGAAACTATGAAGAAACTGTACGGCATCTTTTTATTAATTATAGGTGGAAGATATTTGTTCTTCCGTTAATTTGTGGGATTGAGTGTGTGGGTGAACGGTTGTTTACCTATAGGACTTACGCAAAAAAACGAAAAAATAAGGTTTTATAACAGGGTGCAGGGGTATGAGGGTGTAAGGGTGTAAGTATCCAAAACCCTTACACCCCATACCCTTTCACCCTCACACCCAATCTCCACAGAAAATTTTGATGCGTAAGTCCTGACCTACACAAATTGGTGTAAAAAACCAAAAGTCAAAAGTATTCTTCATTTTTGCCTTTTGACTTACCGCTACGCGGTTGAGGCAGGAGACAGGGTGAGAAGTAAAATCTTTAACTCATTACTCAGCACTCATTACTCATTACTCAGCATAACCACAATGTCACAGCATTACTCTGTCACTGTAGACGATGTAAAAGCAGCACAGGCGCGACTGGCGGGGGTTGCACATCAGACTCCGGTGCTGACTTCGAGAATTGTGAACGATCGCACCCAAAATGAAGTATTTTTTAAATGCGAAAATTTTCAACGCACAGGTGCATTTAAATTTCGGGGTGCTTATAATGCCTTAGTGCAGTTGTCAGAAATTCAAAAACAACAGGGTGTAATTACATTTTCCTCTGGAAATCATGCCCAAGCGATCGCTCTGGCGGGAAAGTTATTACATATTCCCACAACTATTGTGATGCCTGACGATGCGCCAGAAGTGAAGCAGCAAGCTACCCGCAGTTATGGTGCAGAGGTGATTTTATACAGTCGCCATGAAACTGATCGAGAAGAATTAGCCAAAACCTTAGCCAGCGATCGCCATCTTACCTTGATTCCGCCTTACGATCATCCCCACGTCATCGCCGGACAAGGAACCACAGCGTTAGAACTCATTCAAGAAGTTGGGCAACTAGATTATTTATTAGTTTGTTGTGGCGGTGGTGGCTTAATATCAGGATGTGCGATCGCTACAAAAGCTCTATTACCTACCTGTAAAGTGATTGGTGTCGAACCAGAACTAGCTGATGATGCAACTCGTTCTTTTCACAGCAAAACTCTGCAAACTGTAATTAATCCACCGACAATTGCCGATGGTGTGCGGACTCCCAGTTTAGGTAAGTTAACTTTTCCCCTAGTGCTGAATTACGTTGATGATATGGTGACAGTCTCAGAAACTGCCATTATTAATAGTATGTTTTTCCTTTGGGAACGCCTGAAAATTGTCGTTGAACCCACTGGTGCATTAGCCACCGCCGCCTTACTCAGCAATGTGGTGTCAGTAAAAGATGCAAAAATAGGTGTAATTATCAGTGGTGGTAATGTAGATTTAGCAAAGGTAGCTAAATTTATTCAGTAATTCACTGAGGAGATTTTGAACTTTTTTTCGAGTTAGCCAGTCAAATAACGATGTGTTCGCCAACTGAGCAAGGATAACTCAAGTTATGACAGTCAAACCCAGATATTTGGTATTGTTGCTGTTCATCTTGTTGGTAGGAAGTGACCCCATCTATGCAGCTAATAAGCCTGTTGACCCAAAAATATTACACATAATTAATCGGTTGAGTTTTGGGGCGAAACCTGGAGAGATTCAAAAAGTCGAGTCTTTAGGTGTAGAGCGTTATATTAAAGCCCAACTTTCACCCAATTCCATATCAGAATCACCCAGCCTTACCCGTCAGCTTTCGCAATTAGAAACACTCAATTTAAATACAGTCGAACTTAGAAACTATCTCAAGGCTCCACCACAAGCAACCCCAGAAGAAAAGAAAGCTTTGCAAAGAAGAGGCGGCAAAATTTTACAAGAAGCCGTGAAAGCGCGGTTACTACGAGCCACTAGCAGTAACCGCCAACTGCAAGAAGTGATGGTGGACTTTTGGTATAACCATTTCAATGTTTATTCTGGTAAAGGAAATGCTCGCTACTGGGTGGGAGCGTATGAACAAGAAGCAATCAGACCTTATGCTTTAGGGCGATTTCGTGATTTACTCGGAGCCACAGCCCATCATCCCGCAATGCTAGTTTATTTAGACAACTCGCAAAACAAAGCTAGTCGTCGTCCTGGTGCTACGCCACGGGTAAACGAAAACTATGCGCGAGAGTTGATGGAACTGCATACTTTGGGTGCAGATGGTGGCTACACACAACAAGATGTAATTACTTTAGCGAGAATTTTTACAGGTTGGGGAATAGCACGTCCAGGTCAACAGACAAATGGCAAATCGGTATTTTACTTTGACCCCAAGTTTCATGATCCTAATGATAAGGTTTTTTTAGGACGCACTATTAAAGCTAGTGGTCAAGCTGAAGGCGAACAAGCTTTAGATATATTGGCGCAAAGTCCGGCCACAGCCCATCATATTAGTTATCAATTGGCTCAGTATTTTGTGAGCGATCGCCCACCTGCTAGTTTAGTTGATCGTCTGGCACAACGCTTTCGTAATACTGATGGCAATATTCGCGCAGTTTTAGAAACTTTATTTCAAAGCCCAGAATTTTGGGATAAAAAATATTTCAACGCTAAATTTAAAACTCCATTTCAATATACTGTCTCCGCAGTCCGGGCTACAGGCCTAGAGGTTAACAACACCATACCTCTGTCTCGTAACCTGGAACAGTTAGAAATGCCTGTGTACGGTTGTCGCACTCCAGATGGGTACAAAAATACACAAGATGTCTGGTTGAATCCCGAAGCGATGAACCGTCGCCTCAACTTTGCCACTGCGTTAGGTAGTGGTCGCTTACCACTGTTAGGTACAGCCAATAATCAACCCAAAAATAAAAGCATTAACCCTGTTCAGCCCCTGGATGCAACACAGCTAATTAACACCTTGGGCAATTCTCTATCGCCTAAAACCCAAAGTGCGATCGCTGCTAGTCCTCCAGAACTCAAAGCCGCATTAGTCTTGGGTAGCCCAGAATTTATGCGTCGTTAGTAGAGTGCTAAGTGCTGTTCACTGAGCGAAGTCGAAGTGAACAGAATAGTAGGTTGGGTGTAGCGATAGCGTAACCCAACAGAGTATGCGTGAATGTTGGGTTCCGTTCGTCCACCCAACCTTGTATATTGAGCAATACCGAATTATCTATGAAAAGACGTGATTTTCTGATCCAAGCAGGACTGTTTTCAACAACTGCGATCGCTTCTGTTAGTTGTAATACTTGGGTAGTACATTCTGCTACCAAGAAAAGCGATCGCCAGCGTTTGATTGTGATTTTTATGCGTGGTGGTGCAGATGGGTTAAATATTGTCGTGCCTTATGCAGAGCCAGCATACTATCAAGCCCGACCAAAAATTGCCCTTGCCAAACCAGGACAAGAAAAAGGCGTTTTAGATTTAGATGGACACTTTGGTTTACATCCAGCCCTAGCCCCATTAATGCCCTTCTGGCAACAAGGAAATTTAGCCTTTGTTCATGCTGCGGGTTCCCCTGATCCTTCGCGTTCCCATTTTGACGCGCAGTTTTATATGGAAATTGGCATTCCTGGGAACCAAAGAGTGAGCGAAGGTTGGATGAATCGCTTAATGGGTGCTATCTCCAATAAAACACCCATCCAAGCCGTGAGTGTTGGTACAACCAAACCACGCATTTTAAATGGTCAAATGCCAGTTGCGAATTTAGCCTCTGGGAGAAATGCTAACAAACCAATTGCCATAGATAGACCACAAGTAAGTGCCGCCTTTGACCGATTGTATGGTGGTAACGATACCCTCAGTCAAACTTATCATCAAGGTCGTGTTGCTCGTGAAGCCTTGATGACTGATTTAGCCCAAGAAATGAAAATGGCTAATAATGGCGCACCCTTACCCGATGGCTTTGCGGGTGATGCCCAAAGATTAGGCAAACTCATGGCTAAAGATCCGAGAATTGAATTAGGGTTTATGGCCTTGGGTGGTTGGGATACCCATGTCAATCAAGGTAGCGATCGCGGTTATTTAGCCAGAGGCTTAGGCAGTTTAGGCAAAGGATTAGCCGCCTTAGCCCAAAGTTTAGGCCCCACCTATCAAAACACAGTCATATTAGTCATGTCAGAATTTGGCAGGACATTACGCGAAAATGGCAACGGCGGCACAGATCACGGACATGGCAATGTGATGTGGGTTTTAGGCGGCAAAGTCCGTGGTGGTAAAGTTTACGGCGAATGGCCTGGTTTAGAAACAGCCCAACTTTATGAAAAACGAGACTTGGCTGTTACCACCGATTTTCGAGATGTAATTTCTGATGTCTTAGCACGACATCTATCTGTAAACGACACCCAACTAAGTAAAGTCTTCCCCAGTTATACACCCAAGCAAAAAATTGCTTTGTTGTAGGAAGTTAGAGGTTACAGGTGAGAGGTTACAGGTGACAGCATTAAAAGCTTTGTCTCCCTTGTCTCCCTTGTCCCCCTTGTCCCTCTTCTCTCACTAAGGTTTAGTTAGTAATTTGTGCTTCTCTTCGCGCCCTACCCTGCGGGAAGCCCTTCGGGTTCAGCAGTCGCTCATGGGGGAAACCCCCAAGACCGCGCTGCTTCACCGCTATCGCGTCTATGCGCCCTTTGCGGTTCGTTTAAAAAGTGTCATTAATCACATTTTTTAACCAAATACTGATTACCAAAAGTCTCTGCTAAGATAATTGGTTACATAAGTTAACATTTTTTTCTATGACCGCAATTAAGACAGCTTTCCAGACACATCAACAAGAAGTCACACGCTTGTTTTCGCATGTGCAGGTTGAGGGTAACAAACTGACTCATCAACCGGGGAGTGTTCTGGGAAGCACCGCCTTAGTTGCAGGTACAACCGTAGGTGCGGGAATTTTGGCGTTACCTGCGGTGACATTGCCTTCTGGCGTGATTCCTTCAACAGTCTTGTTAATTGGTGTCTGGCTGTATACTTTAGTTTCTGGTTTATTAATTGCCGAAGTTAATGTTAATACCATGCGTTCGGCTGGTCGTCCCAGTGTGGGCTTAATGGCAATGATTGAAAACACCCTGGGAACTACGGGAGCAGGAATAGCTGGTGTGGCATATATGTTACAGCACTATGCTTTGTTGGTAGCTTATGTTACCCAAGGCGGTGAGATTTTGATGTCTGCGATTTCTCATCTTTGGGGTGGAGAAAATTATTTACCTAGCTGGGTGGGAACCGCAGCGTTTACATTGCTGTTTGGCAGCATTATGTACTTAGGACGGGAAAAATTCATTGAAAAATTGAATAACTTCTTGGTGGGAATTGTCATTGTGTCTTTTTTGGGACTCTTTTTATTAGGAGTTACCCAAGTCCAAGGTGTACATTTTCTGTTTCAAAACTGGAGTGCATTGGGGACGGCTGTACCAGTCATGTTAGTTGCCTTGTTTTACCATAACGTTGTGCCGGTGGTGGTAACACAGTTAGAAGGAGATAGTCGTAAAGTTCGCCAGTCAATTATTGTTGGTTCAGCAATTCCTTTGGTGATGTTTTTAGCTTGGAATGCTGTAATTTTGGGCAGTGTCAGTCCAGAGACGATTCATAGTACAACTATTTTCGACCCCATCCAAGTACTGCGGGCTGGTGGCGGTGGAGAATTATTAGGAGTGTTGGTATCTATTTTTTCAGAATTTGCGATCGCCACATCCTTTATTGGCTTTGTTTATGGTTTGCTAGACTTCTTCCAAGATATTTTTGCAAAAACACAAACCAAACCCACCAGCCGCTTACCCTTATATTCCCTGGTGTTACTACCACCCCTTGGTTTAGGTGCAATTAACCCCAGCATTTTCTTCACTGCTTTAGATTTTGCTGGTACTTTTAGCATCTCAATTTTAGGTGGCATTATTCCCGCATTAGCCACATGGAAACAACGTCAACAACTGCAACACACAAATCAGTTTGTTCCTGGCGGTAAGCTGACACTGATTTTAATGATAGGAATTGCAGTAGTTATGATACTAAAAGAAATTCTGGCGATGGCAAAGTTATGAGTGCTGTACACTGAGCGAAGTCGAAGTGTACATGCTGAGTTAAAGATACTACTTCTCCCCCTGCCCCCTGCCCCCTGCTCCCTGCCTCCTGCCTCCTGCTATATGAATACTCCCCGCCTAGTCAAGATTAGTAAATTCTTAAGCAAATATCTCCGCCACCAACCAGAATCTTTAGGGATTAAACTTGCGCCTGGTGGTTGGGTTGCAGTGGATGAACTTTTAGCGGCTTGTGCTGAACATAAGTTTCCGATTACTCGCCAGGAATTAACAGCAGTAGTCGCCACCAACGATAAACAACGCTTTAGTTTTGACTCTACTGGTACTTTAATTCGCGCCAACCAAGGACACAGCGTCGAAGTTGATTTACAATTACTACCTGCTGTCCCGCCTGATGTGCTGTATCACGGTACTGGACACAAAGCTGTTGAGTCTATTTTGCAAACTGGACTCAGCAAAATGTCTCGCCATCATGTCCACTTATCACAGGATATAACTACAGCCAAAACTGTCGGCGCAAGACATGGTAAACCCGTAGTTTTTGCGGTGGATACAGCGACTATGTATCAGGCGGGTTACATCTTCTACTGTTCTGACAATGGTGTGTGGTTAGTAGATGCTGTGCCGCCAGAATATCTCCGCCAGCTTTAAAATCTACTACTGGGGAAGAAGAGCAAATCTACGGCTTCACCAATAAATAAACCTGTTCCTGCCAAGAATGTTAACACCCGAAATGACTCTTTTTTGTCGAAGCCGGCAAAACGCATTTCTAAATCTGCTAACAATGTAGTTGCGATCGGTATTAAAAATAAACTAAACAATACTGACCAAGTTGCTACTAAAGCTACTGATGCACCTAAAGTTAAAATCACAATTAAAATTTTAGAACCAAAAGCCGTTAGCTCTTCCAGCCAAGCATTACTTCTGCGGACAACCGCGATCGCCACAGCCGCAATAAAAGCTCCCACTAACCAAACAATGTGATGCACTGCCAAATACCATCCCAGTAAGGCATAAGCCAACCACAATAGTACAAGGGGTAGCATAGGAATCTTATGCACAAATCCCGCGTTCATATTTTTGAATAATAAAAATTTAAAACTTACTAATTTAAATTCTAATCAGAAATTGATGACAGCAATTTCTTGTCCATAGTACTTAATAGTTTGTAAATATCTCATACAAAAACGCAAGATTAGAAAACATCAAAATCTACATATTAATGCTTGCAATATTCTACTAATTGTGCATCTCAAAAACCGGGAAAATACTTTTATCCTAACTCTCAATATAAAGTATAAAAATACACTTTATTTATGATTGCCAGAAAATAAGTTTACACAAAATTTACATAATTCATCAACCAATGATGATAGATAAATCCTGTAAATAAGGCATTTATCACTGCTTTGGGAGGAAAATGAGTAACTTGTGAACTTAAAGATTTAATAAAAATTTATAAAAAAGTTTGATTATATTTACTTAAGTAGTATTCTAAAATACTATGCTTATTAAAAAAATTACTAAAAAATTTTGATCACAAATTAATAGTCATCATTCATTTAATCTAAAAAGTACATGAAAGCAACTCGCATTTTTCCCCAACCACTCACCAACCCTCAACTGTGGTTATTAGGAATAGGTGGAGGTTTAGTTGCAACACTTTTAACGATCATTTGGAAAGCAGATGATGATTCTCATTTGGGAATGACAGTTTTAGCTTTATTCGCTGTCTTCTCACTATTAGGAGATAAAAAACATAAACTGAAATTAGAAAGTGATGTTATTTCTAGTGTTTTAGGCACAGTTTTAATCGGCATTGTACTTTGGTATAGTACTCATTTTCCACCTGGAAAATTATTTGCAGTTTATACTCACATAGCGCCCTTTGTGGCAGCGTTAGGACTGAGTTTACTAGCTTCTGGCTATCAGGGATTAAAGCAATATTGGCAAGAATTAGTAATTATTTTTTTTGCTGGTGTTCCTAAAGTATTAATCTTTGCATTATTAGATATTAAACCCTTATCTATTTTAACCGCCAAATTCTCTACATTAATGCTTTGGTATGCTGGGTTTGAAGTAGCTCTCCAAGATGTCTATATAAATTTACCAACAGGTGGCATTAAAGTAGCAGAAAACTGTGCCGGGATAGAGTGGATATGCCATCTTTTAGGGTTAGCTGTAATTGGTTTATTAATGTTTCCTCCAGAACGTAAAAAAAGAATATTTGTGCCGATAGTGGCTGTAATTATTGCTTTTATTGTGAATGCAGTCAGAGTGGCAATTTTAGCTGTTATGGCAGCGAATCAAAATCAAAATTCTTTTAAATTTTGGCATGTCGGAGATGGTTCTTTAATATTTGGGATGATTACAGTCATACTTTTTGGTATATTTTACTGGTTCTTACTCAATCAAAAAGCAGAGAAAGACAAGAATATTACAAGGGCTGAAAGCTAATGGAGACTTGGAGTAAACTGCGGATTTTATTATTAGCTGTCACTCTAGGCTGTGTAGTTGTAGTGTTTTTGAATGTTCTCCAAAAGCAGTCATTCAAAAAGCCGAAGCTGGAGGAAATCAGAAGCGAAGTTTACATTGATCAACTCCAGCCAACAGAAATCACAAGTCAACCAATTTTGGATTTTTAGATTTGCAATTTTGGATTGACCCCGACCACAAGGGATAAACAATTTTTGATTTTAGATTTGCGATAGCGTAGCGTTAGCGACGCAGGAGCGTCTTTTAGATTAAATCCAAAATTTAAAATCCAAAACCCAAAATTCTGCGGGGTGGGGCTTGTACCCTAAAGAATCCAAAATCCAAAATCCAAAATTCGGAGGGTCAAAATGAGATTTTATCGTTACGTAACATTTGCTATAAATTATGACCAAATCAAACACTGATAAACTAATTCCCGTAATTCAAGAGTTGCAGGAATTTGCCTTCAACCAAGTAGGCTCTATGACAATTTTGCGAGTCCTTGGTTATGGATTATTGTTATTGGCGTTATTTGATATAGTGGAAACTTTAGTACCACCTAGCTTTATGAATCCTGTTTGGGAATTTCAAGCTTTTGGTGTATTAGTTGAAAGAATCCCTGTAACTTTAATTGGTTTAGCGTTAGTCTTTTTTGGTGAGTTACATGCTAGAGCTAAGTGGGAATTTTTTACTGTTAGGTTGCTATCTTGGCTAAGTTTATTATTAGCAATCATTTTTATATTACTAATTCCTGTTGGTGTGAGTAATACTGTTAGACTGAGTAAACAAAGTTATAATCAAATTAACAACTTATCTCAGCAGCAGATAACTCAAGCCGAACAAGTTGAACAGCAGTTGAGCCAAGCTAAACCAGAGCAAATTGAAAGTTTCCTGAAAAGTCAAGGTCGTTCTGTAGATGCAAGTAATCCCCAAGAATTAAAAACAAAAGTTTTGTCTGAGGTTTCACAAGCTAAAGAGAGAATCAAGCTACAAGCACAAGCTAATCAATCGACTCAGCGATTAAATTTACTCAAAAATTCTGTGAAATGGAATCTTGGGGCTTTAGTTGCAGGTACTTTATTTTTCATCTTTTGGAAAACTACTAGTTGGGCGAGAAGTAGGTGACAGGTGATAGATGATAGGTAACAGTTAAGAATGGGTGTAAGGGTGTAAGGGTGTAGGGGTGTGGGGGTTTTGAAGGTGAAACAAAAAAATAGGGCGGACAACTTAGATAATGTCCACCCTGTTTGAATTAATGCAAAACTTTATGCGCTTACACTTTTGCTAGTTCTGGTGTGGGGCGTTTGCTGTTGCGGATATTGGTAATAGCTTCCGCATAATCTTTGGCGTTGAATACAGCAGAACCAGCCACAATTGCGTTAGCACCTGCTTCTAAAACTTGCCAGGTGTTGTTGGCTTTGAGTCCACCATCAACTTCAATCCAGGGGTTGAGTCCACGTTCGTCGCATATCTGACGCAGTTTTCTAATTTTTGGTAATACGCCAGGAATGAAGCTTTGACCACCGAAACCGGGGTTAACACTCATGATGAGTACTAAGTCACAGAGTTCGAGTACGTACTCAATAAATTCTAAGGGTGTGGAAGGATTGAGTACTACCCCTGCTTGTTTACCAAGTTCTTTAATTTGACCGAGTGTGCGGTGTAGGTGTGGGGAAGCATTATGTTCAGCGTGTACGGAGATAATATCTGCACCGGCTTTAGCAAAACCTTCGACATATTTTTCTGGTTCCACAATCATCAAGTGGACATCCAGAGGCTTTGTAGTAACCGGACGAATCGCCTCCACAACCAGAGGGCCTATCGTAATATTAGGTACAAAACGACCGTCCATTACATCAACATGAATCCAATCTGCTCCAGCTGCGTCTACTGCGCGAATTTCGTCGCCCAGACGACTAAAATCGGCTGATAGGATAGATGGAGCAATCACAATGGGCTTTTCAGATCGGTTTTGGGTCATGGCTAGTGGGTTTTTAAGCTTCCTCGTCTGTAGGCATTGTAACAAAATGGTGTAACAAAATATTGAGTAATTCTCGTTAATTTAGTTTTGCTTTGTCAGGAAATGGTGAGGTAGGGGAGCAGAAAGACAAGGGGGACAAGGGAGACAAGGGAGATAAGGGGGAAAGAAGAAGAACTATTGACCATTGACAAATGACAAATGACTATTGACCATTGACCATTGACTAATAACTATGAACAAAAAACTAAACTGGCTAATTTGGGGTTTGAGTGCTTCTTGTTTGAGTGTGCCTGTAATGGCTTCAGGTTTACAAACATCTTTAGGAACAAATGGTATTGATGCTTTAAAACTACATCAGCCTCCTTATAATTTAATCGGTCGTAAGATAGCCATTGGTCAAGTAGAAATCGGTCGTCCGGGAATGTTTGGTTGGGATAAGGCGGTCTCGAAAAATCGCACGATATCTTTGGCGGCGGTTTTTTTACGCAATGGCCCGGCGAAGTCAAATACGGGTGTTGACCCCCACGCTTATAATGTGGCTGGGGTGATGGTAAGTACAGATAAGGCTTTACCAGGGGTAGCGCCGGGAGCGAGGCTGTATTCTTCGGCTGTAGGATCTACGAAAAATATGGGTCAGCCAGAAGAGTGCATATCAGCACAGCACATAGCACTACAAAACGGTGGCGATATCCGCGCGATTAACTTTAGCTTTGGCGAACCCCTCAACCGTGATCCACGACCGGATGCTGTTCTAGATGGGAATGCTTTGTTAACGATGTGCGTTGATTGGTCAAGCCGGGTTCACGATGTTTTGTATGCGATCGCCGGCAATCAAGGTAAAGGGGGTATTCCGATTCCTACAGATAATTTTAATGGAGTTAACGTGGCTTTTTCATCCCGACGGGGTGGGATTTTTAATAAAGTAGATGTTTCTAACCTGGCGGGGCTAAATCAGGGAGTAAGTGGTAGGTTAGCCGGAAGAGAGTTTAATGCTGATGGTCGTCGTGCTGTTAGTATAGTTGCGCCTGGGAGTAATATCCCTTTGCTGAATCCTGACGGCAAAATTAATAAAGCTACAGGTACAAGTTTTGCTGCGCCTCATGTTACAGCAACTGTAGCGTTGTTACAGGAATTTGGCGATCGCCAACTGCGAACCAAAAAACCTAACTGGAGTGTTGACAGTCGTCGTCATCAAGTGATGAAAGCAGTTTTACTCAACTCCGCCGATAAAGTCCAAGACAGTGGTAACGGCTTACGCTTGGGAATGACGCGGACACTCATTGATAAACAAAATCAAAATTGGTTAGAGTCTGATGCTTACCAAGACCCAAAAATTCCTTTAGATGCTCAAATGGGGACTGGTCATTTAAATGCTTTTCGGGCTTATCAACAATTTAGCGCGGGTCAGTGGGAACCGACAAAAGCTGTTTCCGCAGTTGGTTGGGATTATCGCCAAGTCACGGCGGGAAATGCGGTTGATTATCAGTTAACTAAACCGTTGAAGCAAGGAAGTTTTGTTTCGATTACACTGGCTTGGGATAGATTAGTTGAGTTGAGCGATCGCAATCAAAACCAAGTGTTTGATATTGGCGAAAGTTTTAGCGATAAAGGTTTGAATAATCTTGACCTGTATCTAGTCAAAGCGGATGCGAAAAACTCTGAAACTGCTGCTGTTTGTTCTTCTATAAGTCCAATTGATAGTGTAGAACATATTTTTTGTCCCGTGCCGACAAATGGTAATTACAAAATTCGTGTGCAGTTTCGTCAACAAGTCAACCTCCCCACTCAACCTTATGCTTTGGCTTGGTGGACGGTGAATTGAGGTGAAAAGGTTACAGGTTAAAGGTTATAGCAAAAGAAGGTCTGTCATTAATTCTGTTTAATTACTTAGTAGAGACGTTGTATACAACGTCTCTACTGTTTCCCGCCTGCTATCCGTGAACGTAAACGTTCCACATCTTTCACTGGTGGCGCACCGAACATCCGAGAATATTCACGGCTGAATTGTGATGGGCTTTCATAACCGACTTGATAAGCCGCATTCATCGCGGCGGAGTTTTCAACAAGCATCAGACGACGTGCTTCCAAGAGTCTTAAATGCTTTTGATATTGCAGTGGACTCATGGAAGTGACTTTCTTGAAATGGTGATGGAAAGACGAAACCGACATACTCGCCTGTTCTGCTAAATCTTCGATTCGCATCGGTTTGGTATATTCAGTTTTGATCAGTTTAATTACCTCAGCAATGCGCTGCATATTACTACCAGATGTGGCTATTTGGCGTACAGCTTCTCCTTGTTCACCCATTAATAGCCTGTAATAAATTTCTCGCATCATCATGGGTGCGAGGATGGGAATATCTTGGGGTGTATCTAAAAGCTTTGTGAGTCTGATGGCGCAATCAAGTAAAGATGCTGAAGCATTACTGATGAACAAGCCTCTGACAGAGTGTTCTTTTTTAGTGGTATTTGGTTTAGTTTGGGTAATAATTTCACAGAGTTGAACTGGGTCTAAATTCAGCTTGAATCCTAAATAGGGTTTATCTGGTGTTGCTTCTACAACAAATCCATTAATAGGCAAATCAACGGAGACAACCAGATATTGACCTTCGCCATAAAAATAGCTTTCTTCACCCAGCAGCGCCTTTTTTTTACCTTGAAGCACGATCGCTAAAATTGGTTGATAAACAGCGCAGATTGCTGTATTTGGTGACGGCTCTCGCATAAATTCCATCTGAGAAATCGCTGTTTTGTGAGTCCCGTTTCCTTTCGCGGCGGTGTGCTTTTCTATTAATGCTGCGAGTTGTTGACATTCATCGATAACTGGAGTTTGCGTCAGCAGTTCCATCGCCATAATCATTCCCCATTTCTCTTCACTCATTATAAAGAATATACCTAGATGTATTCAGGGAAAATTTGGAGGATTAGGCAATATATTACGACTTTTGTGCATTTCAACATCTTGTGCTTGTAAATATGATGAACATATACAAAAGGGCAGGCAAAAAAATTAGGCAAGTAAATAGATGCCTAAAAAATAAAGTCTCCCAAAAAATACAGCAGATTTGATGTTGATGAGGTACAGCAACTGATGGAAAAAAGTAATGAGTAATGATTCAGAAATTTACTTATTACTCATTAATTAATACTCATGGTGTACTTCATTTACTTCAAAAGTGCTATCTGTTTTTGAACACCAGGGAAAATTATTATGTCTAACGTAGAAAATAAAGTTATTGCCATCACCGGTGCTAGTAGTGGGATTGGAGAAGCGACTGCTAAATTATTGGCAAAACACGGTGCAAAGGTTGTTTTAGGCGCAAGACGAACTGAAAAGCTAGAGAAAATTGTTGCAGAGATTCACACCTCTGGCGGTCAAGCAGAATTCAAAGCGGTAGATGTGACCAGTCGCCAAGATGTGAAAGCGTTTATTGACTTTGCTGTGGAAAAGTTCGGGCGGATTGATGTTATTTATAACAATGCGGGTATTATGCCTTTGTCGCGGATTAACGACTTGAAAGTTGACGAATGGGACAACATGATTAACGTCAATATCCGTGGTGTTTTGAATGGAATTGCAGCTGGTTTACCGATAATGGAAGCCCAAGGTAGTGGTCAGTTTATTAATACTGCTTCCATTGCTGCTCATGCGGTATTTCCTACGGCTGCGGTTTACTGCGCGACAAAATATGCTGTGTGGGCAATATCGGAAGGATTGCGCCAAGAATCAAACAATATCCGCGTCACGACAATTTCTCCTGGTGTAGTTGAAACTGAACTTGGTTCTGATATTACTCAAGAGTCAGGCAAAGATGCGTTAAAAGCATTCCGCAGAATTTCACTGCAACCAGATGCGATCGCTCAAGCTGTCTTGTATGCTGTGTCTCAACCAGATTATGTGGATATTAATGAAGTAATTGTCCGACCAACAGCCAGCCCTGTGTAAAGTTTATTTCCCAATACAAAAGCGGCTAAAAATTCGATCTAAAACCGACTCGGTAACTTCTTCGCCAGTAATTTCTCCTAATGCTTGAATTGCACCACGCAAATCAATTGTCCAAAAGTCGAGGGGTAATTGT
Organism: Aulosira sp. FACHB-615; assembly: GCF_014698045.1. GTDB lineage: Bacteria > Cyanobacteriota > Cyanobacteriia > Cyanobacteriales > Nostocaceae > Nostoc_B. Next base: position 109,794 of record NZ_JACJSE010000005.1, on the reverse strand, counting down.
TGATCAATTGTGGCTTGTACTTGTTCTAAAGAAATTTTAGCTTGGGTTAAAGCCGCCGCTTGTCTTTGATTAATTGCTAAATCCATATCAGCCGCTTGCAGTTTACCGAGTTGAACTTTTTCTAAAATCGCCGTTTCTAAATCATCAATTCCGCGATTTTGTGAGGCGGCGGTGAGAATTTTGGATTTTGGATTTTGGATTTTAGATTGTAGAAGTTGGCTTGTAGTTTCATCAACTAAATCAACTTTATTAATGACTAAAATTAGGGGACGGTCTTGTACTTGTTCGTAAATTTCTTGGTCGCCTTCAGTCCAACCGGTACTCGCATCGATGGTGAATAATACCAAATCGGCTGCATTTGCAGCACGCCGCGATCGCTCTACGCCGATTTTTTCAACTTGGTCGGCGGTTTCTCGAATACCTGCTGTATCTAGGACTTGTACAGGAATGCCGCCCACCACTAACTGCGATTCCACCACATCGCGGGTTGTGCCGGGTAAATCGGTGACAATGGCGCGATCGCTCCGACTCCAAGCATTCAACAAGCTGGATTTCCCCACATTCGGACGACCGACAATTGCCACTTTTAACCCTGTACGCAACAATTCCCCTTTATCTCTAGTTGTTAATAAATGAGTAATTTCTGCGGCAATTTTTTCTATTGCTGATATGATGCCTTTATCATCCAACGGGGGTAAATCTTCCTCAAAATCAATTCGCGCTTCAATTTCTGCCAAAATATCCAAACAGTTGGCGCGTAACTGGCGGATGGGATGAGCTAATTTTCCTTGTAAACCAGCTAAGGCAGTTTGGGCGGCTTGGGGAGACTTCGCCCCGACTAAATCCGCAATACTTTCGGCTTGGGTTAAATCGAGTCTGCCATTTAAAAATGCCCGTAAGGTAAATTCTCCTGGCTGTGCTAATCTTGCGCCATTTTCTAGACATAATTGCAAAACCTGTTGGACAGCAATAATTCCACCATGACAATGAAATTCCACCACATCTTCGCGGGTGTAGGAACGTGGTGCTTTCATTACTAGGAGTAAAGCTTCATCTACAAGTTTTTGCGTCTGGGGATGACGAATGTAACCGTAGAGAATGCGATGACTTTCCCAAACTTGCTTTCCTGGGGCGTGAAATAATGTTTGGGCAATAGCCATTGCTTGGGAACCAGAGACGCGCACAATACTAACGCTACCTTGTTGGGGGACAACAGCAGTAGCGATTGCGGCGATGGTTCCAGTGGTGGCAAATATTTCGGGCATTGTTTATTTATCTCACGCAGAGGCGCAAAGGCGCAAAGGTATTGTGGAGAGTTAATTTTTAAGTGCCAAGGTCAAGCCGTCGGCGATGGGAATTAAACTAAGGGTGATGCGGGAATCTTGGTGGAGTTTTTGATTGAAAGCGCGGATTTTTTTGGTGCGATTGTCTTGAACTTCGGGTTCTGCAACTCTACCCGACCATAAAACATTATCAATGGCAATTAATCCACCCGGACGGACTAGTTGTAGCGATCGCTCATAGTAACCATCATAGTTACTTTTGTCAGCGTCGATGAAGGCAAAATCAAAGGTTTCGGCTTCACCACCTGCTAATAAACTATCCAAAGTTTCCAGTGCTGGGGCGAGATGTAAGTCTATTTTCTCGGCGACTCCGGCTTGTTGCCAATAACGACCAGCGATCGCGGTAAACTCTTCACTAATATCACAAGCTACGACTTTGCCTGTTTTTGGTAGTGCTAACGCCACAACCAAAGTACTATAGCCCGTAAACACGCCAATTTCTAAAGTTTTCCGCGCTCCCATTAACTTTACCAGCAAAGACATCAACTGCCCTTGTTCTGGTGCAATTTGCATTCTTCCCATTGGATGTTGGGCGGTTTCTTGGCGTAATTGCGTTAATACTTCTGGTTCCTGCACAGAAACAGATAGCAAATATTCATATAAATTTTCTGCTAAACCCAATGTTTTAGTAGTCATCAAGATAAAAGGTGTTGTACTTGAGAATACATAGCAATTTTAAATCACTGAGGAATAAGCTCCAAGATTGTCAGTTGAAACTGAATATAAATATCCTAAATCATTTACAAACATCTCTCCCTTGTCTCCCTTGTCTTCCTTGTCCCCCTTGTCCCCCTTGTCTCAAATATAACTGCGATCATTTCACTCTTCAGATTGAGTTAGCAGATAATCGCTTTCCATCTAGAGATTGATTAATACTCCTAACTTAATAGATACCTTAAAAACAGATAAAGAGACTTTAATTCTTTATCGATAAGTAGAGTTGTGTACTTTGTTTTCCGTGGTCAGAATAAGAGCATTTTTAGGGTGTGGGGAGAATTAATGTCAGTTGAATATATTTGGCTAATATCCGGGGTAAAAATGCACCAACTTACTATATGTAAGTGAAAGCAAAATCTATCAGTAAACCTTGGCTTGAGTTATCGACCCAAGGTTTATTCATAGGCATTTTTGATCGCAGAAACACAACAATAATATCAGGAAAAATTTCATGCCAGCATCAACACAAAAAGAAAAATTACAACCACCACAGCAGCAACAACCACCAGGTACTGAATCTGAGATGCAGCCAAGACCGAAAGCTGAAGATGAACAGTATCGCGGTAGTGGGAAATTAAAAAATAAAGTTGCATTAATTACAGGTGGAGATAGTGGTATTGGTCGGGCTGTAGCGATCGCATTTGCTAAAGAAGGTGCAGATGTAGCGATTGTTTACCTGAATGAACATGGGGATGCGACAGAAACAAAAAACTTGGTAGAAAAACAAGGTAGACGCGCCTTAGCTATAGCGGGTGACATTACCGATGAAACTGTTTGCCAAAACGCTATTAAACAAACATTAGGTGAATTTGGTAAACTAGATATTTTGGTAAATAACGCTGCTGAACAACACCCGCAAAAAAGCATTGAAGATATTACCAAAGAACAGTTAGAAAGAACTTTTCGCACGAATATTTTTTCAATGTTTTACCTGATAAAAGCAGCATTAAAACATTTGAAACAAGGCAGTGTCATTATCAACACTACCTCAGTAACTGCTTATAAAGGTAGTCCCCAACTATTAGATTACTCTGCTACCAAAGGTGCGATCGTTGCTTTTACTCGTTCGTTATCTCAAAATTTGGTCGAGAAGAAAATTCGAGTCAATGCAGTAGCACCCGGCCCCATTTGGACACCATTAATTCCCTCAACTTTTCCTGAAGAAAAGGTCGAGACTTTTGGTAAACAAGTCCCCATGCAAAGACCAGGACAACCAGAAGAAGTCGCACCCAGTTATGTATTTTTAGCTTCTGATGATGCTTCTTACATATCTGGTCAAGTCATTCATGTAAATGGCGGAGAAGTGATTAATGGTTAATTTCAGTAGAACTTACGCATAAAAACGAAAAATCAAGGGTTTTGGGAAGGTTGTAGGGGTACACTGACAGGTGTAGGTTTTTTACGTTCTGCCCCAAAAACCTTGGTTCAGGGTGTAGGGGTGAAAGGGTATGGGGTGTCAGGGTTTTGAATACTTACACCCTTACACCTTCATACCCCTGTACCCTGTTCTAAAACCTTATTTTTTCGTTTTTTTGCATAAGTCCTACCGTAGATTCTTCACAGATAATCTTTTTCTGAACTCAGAATTACTTAGGCCAAGTGTTGTTGGACTTTGGCGACTAATTCATTTGTCCAATGTTGGGCGAGTTCCGCATCAGCCGCTTCCACCATGACTCTAATGACTGGTTCTGTACCGGAGGCGCGGACTAAGATTCTACCAGTATTACCCATTGCGGTTTCGGCGAGAGCGATCGCATCTTGAACAGGTTGACATTCTTGCCAAGCCAAACGGCGATCGCGGTCTACAACTCTGACATTCTTTAATAATTGGGGATAAGTCTGGAAGCTTTGGTCAACTAATTCACCCAAGGAAACACCAGTTTGTTTGACTAAGTTGGCTATATGCAAGGCGGTTAATAAACCATCGCCAGTCAAGCCATAGTGTCTACACAAAATATGACCAGATTGTTCGCCGCCTAGCATTCCACCAGTCCGCAACATTTCGGCTTGCACATATTGATCACCAACGGCGGTACGAATCAATTTACCACCTTGTTGTTGCCAAGCGCGTTCAAACCCTAAGTTTGCCATGACGGTGGAAACTATCAGGTTATCGGGGAGTTGTTGCTGTTGTTGCAAATGACGACCCCACAAATAAAGAATATAGTCGCCATTGACTTGTCTACCTGTATTATCTACAGCTAACACGCGATCAGCATCACCATCAAAGGCAAAACCTACATCAGCTTGATGTTCTTGAACGGCGGCTTGCAAAATATCCAGGTGAGTAGAACCACAATCAACGTTGATGCGATCGCCATCTGCGGCATTATGTAAGCAGATAATTTCTGCGCCCATTTCCCTAAATACTTGTGGTGCTAAACCAACGGCTGCACCCCAAGCCAAGTCTAAAACAATCTTCATTCCTTGCAGATTTCCCTCACGCTGCAATGGTTGTTTTAAAGCTTGGCTATAATCACTCACTAACTGCTGCCGAGAATAATGTCTACCGCAATTCATCCCGCCTGTAACTGGCAATTTACCACGCAATCCAGCTTCAATTTCTGCTTGTAATGCTTGTGGTAACTTCCCTCCATCGGCACCAAAAACTTTAATCCCGTTGTCTTCCGGTGGGTTGTGACTGGCAGAAATCATCACGCCGCCGATCGCTTCACTCATGCTGGTAAGATAGGAAACGCAAGGAGTAGGACATAAGCCCAAATACCAAACTTCGATGCCTGCGGCTGTTAACCCCGCACTCAAAGCCATTGCCAACATATCGCTAGAGTTGCGCGAATCTTGTCCCAGAATTACTGGTCTTGTTTCACCTGCATAATTCCGTAAAACTACACCTGTCCAGAAACCTATTTGTAAAGCCAAAGGCGCATTCAGTAATTCTCCTACCTTACCCCGAATCCCATCTGTCCCAAACAGGGGAGTCGCTGGTAATGGTATCAAACTAAACGCCAAATTTTTGTTCAGTTCCGTTTCTCCATGATTAGATTCTACAACCGCAAGACCTTGGATGTTGCCTTGAGTTCGAGTTATTGATGACACCATAATATTTAAACACCCCACACCATAACACTGGAAAATTTTACTTTACTTTTTAATGAAACAAGTTTAGGGAGAAGCTAGAGGTTAGTATTTTTACTCCAAACTCATTACTCAGCACTCAGCACTCATTACTCAGCACTTTAAATATATACTTGTTTTTCTTTTGAGAAATCTATTACTACCAGACCTATTTAAGTGAAAATCTCTAAAATTTTTCTGAGCTTTGTAAAGTTTTTATACAGAATTTTTAGCGATCGCCATTCCTGATTATAGATTTCCACCTTGATAATGAATAGAGTAGTTACTATTTTGTAGTCTGATGCAGCTTCACAAAAGTATACAATCTGTTTGCTTAAAAATTTTTAATATAAATTCTCATCAAATAGTTTTAATGTAACTTTTTAATGACCTTTCTTAGCCGTTCGTAAATCGGAACCTCGGTACATCCTTTTTCAAGGTGAGAAATTTTAATATGAGCAGCAATTTAGCCAGCAAGTTACGTGTCGGCACAAAAAAAGCCCACACGATGGCAGAAAATGTAGGTTTTGTCAAGTGCTTTTTAAAAGGAGTGGTAGAAAAAAGTTCCTACCGGAAATTAGTGGCTAACTTTTACTTCGTCTACTCGGCAATGGAAGAGGAGATGGAAAAGCATCGCCAACACCCCATCGTTTCTAAAATTAATTTCCCCCAACTGCACCGCAAGCGGACTTTAGAGCAAGACTTAAGCTACTATTACGGTGCTAACTGGCGCGAACAAATCAAACTATCGCCAGCCGGGGAAGCTTATGTGCAACGCATCCGCGAAATTTCCGCAACCGAACCAGAATTATTAATTGCTCATTCTTACACTCGTTACTTGGGTGACTTATCCGGGGGACAAATTCTCAAGAACATTGCCGTGACAGCAATGAATTTGAGCGATGGACAAGGAACCGCCTTTTATGAATTTGCCGAAATTCCTGATGAGAAGGGATTTAAAGCTAAGTATCGTCAAACATTAGACGAACTACCCATTGATGATGCCACAGGCGATCGCATCGTGGATGAAGCCAATGCAGCCTTTGGGACGAATATGAAAATGTTCCAAGAATTAGAAGGCAACTTAATCAAAGCGATCGGTATGATGTTGTACAACAGCCTCACCCGCCGCAAGACACGCGGTAGCACTGAACTAGCTACGGCTGAGTAAATTAGAGAGGCTAGTATTTTCCTCAGCACTCCAGACTCAGTAATCAAATTAAAAATAGGGACAATGTTCCTATGATTGCTTTCTAGATGAAAGTAACCACAGGAAGATTGTCCCTAAATTTTGTTTATTTGATACCAATAGACAATTAAGGTTCTCAAGAAAGGTGTATGTGTTTAAAACCCTTACACGCCTATACCCTTGGTTCCCTTGGTTACTATGGGAATCATATTTGATTTCTGCGAAGCTAGGTAAACCTTGTAGCGATCGCATTTTGTAAGATAATCGAGAAAGCGATCGCACTTCCTCTTATTAGCGTTTATATTCGGCTGCGTGGTGTTCGCACAGCCAAAGGTAATGTCCTTCTGGTGTTAATACTTTCTTGAGGCCGCCCCAATGTTGTTGGGGATCTTTTTCTTCTAACAGTTGGCGTAAAGCACGCAAGGCTGCACCGTCGGCGCGTTCGGGATCTAAATCTTCACCTCTGGCAATTTTATCTGCTAATTCTAAATCTGCGGCATCTTGAATTTCTGGTAATTTCTCGGCTAGTTCTTTAAATAATTCCAAATCATTTTTATAAATTGCTTCGTATTCTTTAGGGTCTACTACACCCAGCCAAGGGCCAATTATGGGTGCAGCAAATCTCAAGACTTTGAATAATTTACCAATATAAGGTGCAGTTGCTCTCAGCCATTTGGCAGGTTCATCGATTTCATATAAACCGCCTGTTTGGGTAGGATGCCAACAGCCTGGGGCTTGGCAATAAAGTTGTAAATCTATTTTTTGTCCGGCTAGGGCTTTTTGCCAAGATTTACCAGTACGGGGACGCAGAACAAAAATATTTGGACAATGCGAATCGATTTTTGCTTGTTCGCGGCGGAATATATTAGTAAATTCTCGTTGAGAAAGTTCGCGCAGATTTTTGAGTTCATTGAGAATAGTTGCTTGTTTATCAATGACTTTTGTTTCTAATTCATCAATACGTTCTAAAACCGCATTTTGGGTATGAAAATTTAAGCCATACAAAAGTTCGGCAACTGATACATCTTCTATGGCTTCGGGACATTCAATGGTTGATTTCTTTTTTTCCCAACGTTTGGATAATTGGTGATAGTCAAATTCGTGGGTGCAGGGTTCGCCATCATGGCCAAGACAGGGGATAGTGCGTTGAATATCTAAGCCGGGAAATCTGGAGAGAGTTACTTCAATGCCATCTCGTAATAGGACGAAGAAATTTAACGGGTTAGCACCGCGTACTGTTAGTTTAATATAGCGATCGCCCTTCACTGCTTCTACCAAAGCTAAATGTTCTTGTTCATAAGCCAACAATGCCCCGTTGCGCCAATGGGTGTTAGTTGTAAAGCGGTGTTGACGGGCAATAAACCAAGTCGGAATCCCCGCCGGAATAGTATTGAGTTTGAATTTCATCGAAATTTCATGGCAATTTGCTTTAGCTTTGATTTGCTGCCATTGCTGTTCATAATTCGGCGGGTCAAAAGGCAAACGTTCAACAATTAAGCTGATATCTCGGTTTTCTAAAGTGCGGTAAGAAAGGTCAAAACGTTCCATCAGGCGCAGAAAATGGTCACGCATTGATGGCGCTAAATCTTGCCAGAGTTTATCCATTTCCTGGCGGGTGAAGATGCCAAATTTGTTAATTACTTCTTCGCTTTCCAAAACTTTGCTGATATATTCTGTCACCCACTGCGGTTTGAGGATGACTGTATCATTGAGTTCTTCATTGTCTTGAAAATAGAGAATTTCACCTAATTCATGCAGCCATCGCGCCAGTACTTCTTGACTAATGTCCGCAACTCCAGACTCAGCCATGATTTTCCCCAACTGCTGCGGCGTGATGTATTTTTCTGGCTGAGAACGAATAGCGTTAGCAGCATTTAACCAAGTCGTAGGCCAGATTTCACCCATTAAGGGCAGTTTAGCAGCAGTGTCGGCAATTGCTTGACGGAGTTCTTCAATACCAAGGCTGATTTTAGAACTAATTTTGCAGTGTTCAACAATTTGCGGATACTTGTCGCGTAACTCCTTGAGGGGAAGGTCAGCGTCGCGTTCGTCGATGTGGGTGGCGACAAGTAAAATGGGTGATTCCGGCGCTAAGGCATTGATGGTATCTAGCCAATAGTAGAGTTTACCTTGCTCAAATCCCAGTCGCGCATTCCAGGCAAGTAAGAAAAGGGAACGGTTGGTGAGGAAGAATTGATGAGTAGCATGATAGATTTCTTGTCCGCCAAAGTCCCAGGTGTTTAGCTGCATGGTGACATCTGGTTTTGCGGGATGGGTTATGGCGAGGGATTTAATTTCAATACCGTGGGTGGTTGATTCTTGGGTGTCGAATTCTTCACCGCGTAACGCTCTTAATAAGGATGTTTTGCCTACACCACCTTCACCAACTACTAACAGTTTAGAAACCCATTGGCGTTGGCTATCTTCTAACTTTTCTTGCAGATAGGCCAAAATTGCCTGGGTTCCTTGCTCGATAATTTCGGGTGGTGGCGAAGTTATAGGGTTGTTACCGAGATATAACATTGTCAAGTTGGCAAGTTGGCCAATTTCTGGTGGTAGACTCCTGAGTTGATTGTGATCAAGGTATAACCGCGTTAAGTTGGAAAGTTGGCTAATTTCTGGTGGCAGACTCCTGAGTTGATTGTGATCAAGGTATAACCGCGTCAAGTTGGAGAGTTGGCAGATTTCTGACGGTAAAGTGCTGAGGTTATTGTCATGAACGTATAGCGTTATTAAGTTGGAAAGTTGGTAAACTTCTGACGGTAAAGTGCTGAGTTTATTGCCACCGAGGTATAGCGTTGTTAAGTTGAAAAGTTGGCAAACCTCTGACGGTAAAGTGCTGAGTTTATTGTCATTAAGGTATAGCGTTATTAAGTTGGAAAGTTTGCAGATTTCTGGCGGTAAAGTACTGAGTTGATTGTCACCGAGGTATAGCCTTGTTAAGTTGGAAATTTGGCAAACTTCTGACGGCAGGCTTTCCAGTTGATTGTTATCGAGGGATAACTCTGTTAAGTTGAGGAGTTGGCAGATTTCTGGTGGCAGGCTCCCCAGTTGATTGTTATGGAGGGATAGCTCTGTCAAATTGGCAAGTTGTCCAAATTCTGGTGGCAGGTTCCCCAGTTGATTGTTATGGAGGGATAGCTCTGTCAAATTGGCAAGTTGTCCGATTTCTGGTGGCAGGCTCCCCAGTTGATTGTTATGGAGGGATAGCTCTGTCAAATTGGCAAGTTGTCCAAATTCTGGTGGCAGGTTCCCCAGTTGATTGTTACCGAGGTATAGCCACGTCAAATTGGCGAGTTGTCCGATTTCTGGTGGCAGGCTCCCCAGTTGATTATTATCGAGGTATAGCCTTGTCAAATTAGCGAGTTGGCCGATTTCTGGCGGTAGGCTCTCCAGTTGATTGTTGTGGAGGGATAGCTCTGTCAAATTGGCGAGTTGTCCGATTTCTGGCGGTAGACTCCTCAGTTGATTGTTACCGAGGTATAGCCTTGTCAAATTAGCGAGTTGGCCGATTTCTAGTGGCAGGCTGCTGAGTTGTTTGTTAGATAGGTCTAGCTCTGTTACCTTTTCCTTCGCAGCTTTTTCAATAATTTGCAACAGTTCTTCGTGTGTCACCGGCAAACCTCACCAACTCTGTAGCGATATTTACCAGAATAGTTTACTGCAAGTTCACTTATAACCCTGTGTAAATTAATCCTTAATTCGTAGTTCGTAATCAGGCTCGCAAACTTGTTATAGCAGTCCTAAATCATTCATAAACCAAAAGATCCCCGACTTCTTGAAGAAGTCGGGGATCTGAGCCTCTCGATTTTCACCAATCAAATACGATTGATATCACAATGATTCCGGCTTGTCGGTGGTGGCTACTCTGGGTTGGTCTAAATAGCCATAAACCATACGAGAAACTTGATTAATAAAATCTCTCGCTTTCAAATCATTAAAAGGTCTTCTGACAAAAATTCCAGCTAAGTAACGCTTACCAGAGGGCATTTGAATAATTCCCGCATCACCTAGTACAATGCCTAAAGTTCCGGTTTTATGAGCAATTACCGCACCTTTCCCTAGACCAGCCGGTAATAATTTGGTGTTATGAACACGCTGCATAATATTTAAGACACGGCCACGACTCGAATCACTCAACAAGCGATTATTCGCAACCAACGCTGACAGCCTAACTAAATCTTTGGCGCTGGTTGTATTCGTACCCTTGAAGTCACCAAGTAAATTCCGTACAACAGTGTTTTGCAGTCCCCAACTACGAAAACGCGGATTTAACTTAGCCTTACCACCTAAGCGGTCAATAATCATGTTGGTAGCAGTATTATCACTGATGGTAATCATCTTAGTTGCTGTTTCTAACAGACTAAAACGAGTTCCAGCACGTTTATATTGAAATTCTCCTGAACCGCCAGTGATTAAGTCACGCCGCATTACCAAGGTTTCATTTAGTTTGATTCTACCTGCATCAATTTCTTGAAATAAGGCAATCAAAATTGGAAACTTAATAGTACTAGCGGCGGGAAAAACTTTCTCACCATTGAAATCGAGATAGTTACCTGTATCTAAATCTAAAAAAAACAATCCTGGGTCAAGGGAACGATACCGAGATGCTAATGCTTGTACCCGCGATCGCAATTGTGGTATTTCCTTACCTAAAGGTACAACTCCTGCAAACAAAGAAACATCACTAACAGCAACAGGAATTTGTTCTTCGCTGCTAGAAGCAGAAACATTATCATCATTGGGATTTTGAACCCGTTCCACTGAGGGGAATTTTACTATCCAATGAGTTGAAGAATCACCTTGAACCAATAACTTAGCAGGGTCTACGGTGTATCCTGGTGCTAGTTCAACTACTAGTCTAGTTGTGTTATCGTCAACCTTACCAACACGGATTTCCCGGACTGTCGCACCATAGTTTTTCCGAATTGTATTTGTATTCAGTTTTGTACCCGGAAGATCAATAACTAACCTTGTGGGATTTTGTATTAAAAATGCTCTAGGCTTCACACCAGAGACAGTAGTAATGTTAAGTTGATTTTGGGCTGTATCAAAACTCCAAGATTCTAAGCGAGAGGCTTTTGCTGGAGAAGAAAGCAGGAAAATACTGACAACGCCAAGTAGAAATAAGCGTAATCTCATGCGTGTGATTATTTAGAGCGACAGTTGAATTTACTTGCACTAATTTTCGAGACCGTACCGGTTGATCCGGAATAAACTCGAATCATAATTCGTAGCAAATCATTACGTCAAGACACGCACACCATATAATAGTTCCTTCACCATAAATTTAATCATGAATATCAGCCAAAAAGGCAACTAATAGATAGAGATTTTTGCCGATATTTGGGATAAATCACCGCATTAGCTAACCCAAAATCATAAATTCTCTGGATAAAGGTTATTTTTGACAAAAGTCCACAGTAAATAGTTAAAAATCTAGCCTTTTAGACTCTGGATAATTGACAATAAATTTCTGATTGTGGATTTTTGGGCGCGGTTTAAATAGAAATCGATGCAATGCTAATTTTGCCTAAACATACAACAGATTCCCCGCGATTGGAATACAGCATTTATAAAGTCAAAACTCAGTATCTAGCTTGTTTTTAGTCTGTATTCTGACTGCTGACTCCTGCATTCTGCTGTAATTGGCTCAAAGGTGTGGGTAAACCATCAATGCTGATACTATTTTTTTGTTGTTGATATTCTCTCACTCCCTGTTCCCCTTTTTTAATTGCCCAATTAACTAGTGTTTGGCGTTGACCTTGATATTCATAAAGAGGAACACCAAAACCACAGGAACTTTGCACAATCTCAATATCAGCGACGATAATTTGTCTAGCCCCTGGTATCTGAGGAAACACCGAAGATAACGAGTCCCATTCAGCATAATTCGGTAAAACTACGTATCCTTTACCATAAAGTCGTAAAATTCTTGGTGGTTCGACAAAGGCGCAAAACATAAAGGTAATGCGACCATTTTCTTGCAGATGGGCGGAAGTTTCGTTACCGCTACCTGTCAGGTCGAGGTATGCTACTCGGTGAGGTGACAAGATTCGCAAGCAATCAAGACCTTTGGGGGATAAATTAACGTGACCCATAGAACTCAGAGGTGCAGTCCCTACAAAAAACAGGTTTTGGGCTGCAATGAACTCTTGCAGTTCTTCGGTTATCGAGTCAAATAGTTTAGCCATAGATGCACAAGAATAAACAGTACGTCAACAAATTTGATTTATAAACCACTTGTAGAAGTAGGTCATGAGGAGTGAGGAAGAGATTTATGGGTCAATACGGTTCAGTTAAGAGAATAGTAGGTTGGGTGTAGCGATAGCGTAACCCAACAAAGCCTTGAAAATGTTGGGTTCCGTTCCTCCACCCAACCTACACCAGTCTAAGTTGTTGCCTTAACTGAACTGTATTGATTTATGGGTAATCTCAGAATTTGTTGCAAGTTCTTATTAGTTATTGATCCCAGTTAAAACTAGCTGTCGTCAAAGTCAAGCAATTCATTACCAAAAAGCCTGAGTCCACTGTTATCTACAGCGTCCTTGAAAAATCCTTGATTTATAGGGTTTTTAGCTAATTAAAATTGGAGGCGATATGAATGATTATGTCAGCAAAAGAAAATTTAACTTGATGGAGCTTTTGATTTTTTTGGGTACTTATTGATAAGATATATCATTTAGTGCTGTAAACTATTAATCTAACTGTAACGTTGTCCATTTAGTTCTTTAGAGATATTGCCCATGTATGAATTGTTTGTAGCAGGTGGCGTAGTGATGTGGCCACTGCTGGCGTTTAGTGTGGTGGGAATCGCATTAATTATCGAGCGAGTGCGCTTTTGGTATCGGGTTAATACTCGGCAAAATCGTGTAGTCCGCGAAGTTTTGAATCTCTACCGCCTGGATAATGTGGTTGGTGCGTTGGATAAGTTGCAAAAGAATGCAGACTTGCCAGTAGCCCGCATTTTTTTAGCTGCACTGCAACTAGAAGAACCCACCCCGGAAGAATTTCGTCTGGCTTTAGAAAGTGAAGCCCAAGCCGAAATTCCGGTTCTCAAACGCTTTCAAAATATGTTTGATACAATTATTGGATTAGCGCCACTTTTAGGTTTATTAGGTACTGTATTGGGTTTGATTGTGTCTTTTGCATCTTTAAACTTGGGTGATGTGGGGGGTACAAAAACCACCGGAGTGACCGCAGGTATTAGTGAGGCGCTGGTTTCCACAGCTTCAGGATTAATTGTAGCTATTTTTACACTCTTATTTGCTAACACCTTTCGGGGTTTATATCAACGCCAAATTGCCGCTATGCAAGAATATGGTGGACAATTAGAACTGCTCTATCGCCGCCGCTATGAACGAGGAGACAGAACCTATGCGTCTACAAGATGAGCCAGATTTACCACCGCAAATCAACATCGTACCGATGATTGATGTGATATTTGCGATTTTGACATTTTTTATTATGTCAACCTTATTTTTAACTCGCTCAGAAGGTTTGCCAGTTAACTTACCCAAAGCAGCAACAGCCAAACAGCAGCAAGTTCCTGCCAAAATTACTGTGACAGTTGATAAAGATGGAGTGGTGAGTGTCAACCGTCAACCCACCACCGTTGATGCTTTAGCCGGACAATTGCGGACTTTAGTTGGCGATAACCAAGAAGCATTAGTGGTTGTGAATGCGGATGAAACAGTCACACATGGTAAGGTGGTGGCGGTGATGGATCAAGTCAGACAAGTCCAAGGGGCAAAATTAGCGATCGCCACCCAAAAACCTTAGCCCACAAAACATTGATTATGCTTGTTAGGACTTACGCTGGATTTTTCATCTTATGGCGTAAGTCCTATTGTTGTTGAATTGGAATTTGAATGACAAATTCTGTGCCTTTACCGGGTGTGGAAAAACACTCTAGCTTACCGTGATGTTTTTCAGTCACAATTTGATGGCTAATTGACATTCCCAAGCCTGTACCTTTACTTACGGGTTTTGTGGTAAAAAATGGCTCAAAAATTTGTTTGAGAACATTGTCAGGAATCCCGGTACCATTATCAGCGATCGCAATTTGTACCCATTCAGAATTGATGACTGAAGTGCGAATGGTGATTTGGTAAAAACGCTCTGCAAAACTTTGCTCAGTTTGCTGAAGATTGAGTTCTTCAATGGCATCTATGGCGTTTGCCAAGATATTCATAAACATCTGATTCAGTTGTCCAGCGTAGCACTCCACCAAAGGTAATTGCTGATAATCTTTGACTATGTTAATGGCTGGACGTTCTGATGAAGCCTTTAAACGATGTTGCAAAATCAACAATGTACTATCAATCCCATCATGAATATCGACCAGGGAATATTCAGCTTGATCCACGCGGGAGAAATTACGCAGCGACAGTACAATTTCCATAATGCGACTAGTACCGATTTTCATCGATTCCATTATCTTGGGTAAATCTTCTTGCAAAAATGCCAAATCGATTTCCGGGTTTTGCTTGGGAATTTGCGCCCCGGAATTTTGGTAAAGCTGTACAACTTTCAGCAAATTGTGGCTATGTTCTTCTAAATATTGGAGGTTGCCATAAATAAAGTTAATGGGATTATTGATTTCGTGGGCGACTCCAGCCACCAGTTGACCGAGACTTGACATTTTCTCAGTTTGAATCAGTTGCAATTGTGATTCCTGAAGTTGCGTCAAAGCCAAAGAAAGCTCTCTAGTGCGGTCAATAACTTTTGTTTCCGAAGAAGTTACCAGTGCCAAACCTAAAATCGAAAAGATGACAGCACTAATCAACGAAGAAAGCCAAGTGGTGTTGAGTGCCGGAAAATCCCCAGATAATGGTCTAATGCTGTGAACATCGATCGCCGCCATACTTGTATAGTGCATCATCGGTACAGCTATGCCCATTAATGTTGCTGCGATGAGTTTCTGCCACCAGATAACGACTTCTTGATTGTGCAAATAATGGGTTAACCATAAACCAATTAGTGATACTGTGACTGCAATGATGATGGAAAGTACGACTAATCCGAGATTATAGTGAGCGATCGCAGGCGATCGCATTGCCGCCATCCCGGTATAGTGCATCATCGTAATACCCATCCCCATAATAAAACTCGCACCTAACAAGCTGGGAAGCGCCAGTATTTTGCGGCTAGAAATCCACAGGGCAAACCCTGATGAGAAAATTGCAGGCAAGACAGAAACTAAAACAATCAAAAAGTTATAACTGATAGGTACAGTTAGATTAAATGCCAACATCCCAACAAAGTGCATCGACCAAATGCCCAGTCCAAAGGAACTCGCACCACCAATTAACCAAGCAATCCAAGCACACCCTTTAGCCTTTGCAATTCTTTCTGTTAAATCTAGAGATGTATAAGCTGAGATAATCGCAATGATTATTGAGAGAACTACTAGATTTAAATCATAAGAAACAAGCATAGTTAGTTGATCAATCCTAAAATCTAAATTTGTGGGCAAGAGTTGGGAAATATAGCAGTTGCGGCATAGATGAGGACTATGTTAATGGCTGAAACTCCTGAAAATACTACGTTTATACTCAGTAATCAGCAATTTGCTATACTCTTTCTCTAGTAATCTACACTTAGTATTCCCTGACTTTCTGTTGATTTAACTATTAGCGTGACAAGTAATCGCACCTAAAATCTAGTTTTATTTGTTACTAACATGACTTCATCAATAACGAATGTCATTTGTTGGGAGAGCAAGTTAATATATAATCGATAAAATTCATCTCATGACTCTCGTAGTTTTCTAAAAGGGTGTTTGAAAAGTGGTTGGTTGTGATGGCTACCAACAATAAGACTTTTAAAACATCCTCTAAGCTTGAAGAAAACTGATGAGCATTTACCAAAATTGACTATATAATTAATTCCCCACTCCCCATCACCAGAGGGATCTACCATAAATTCGAGAGAGTCAATAGTAATTAAGGGAAATATCGGGGTTAACTTAGTAAAAATTTTTATGCAGTCGCGCCTGTCAGATAATGATCTGCTGCTTAAATCCCGATTGCCCAAATCCCCTAAATCCCAAAGGCAAGCAGTTATGCCAGACTTGTGGCACTCCCTTAGTACCACTGTTACGAAATCGCTTCCGGGTGATTCGGGTGCTTTCCGATGAAGGGGGATTTGGCAGAACTTATTTATCAGAAGATACCGATAAACTCAATGAACTTTGTGTAATCAAGCAATTAGCACCAAAATTTCAAGGAACTTGGTCGCAAAAAAAAGCAATGGAGTTATTTGCAGAAGAAGCAAAACGACTGCAAGAACTTGGCGAACATCCCCAAATTCCCACACTAATTGCTTACTTTGAGCAAGATAAATGCCTGTATTTAGTCCAACAATTTATAAATGGGCAGAACTTGTTAAAAGAATTACAACAACGCCGAGTTTATAAAGCCAATGAAATTCAAGCTATTTTACTTGATTTATTACCTGTACTTAAATTTATTCACGATCGCGGTGTAATTCACCGTGACATTAAACCAGAAAATTTAATTCGCTGTCGGTATGATGGGCGACTCAGTTTGATTGATTTTGGTTCTTCTAAACAATTAACCGAAAAAGTCAAAAATAAAAGTGGCACATCCATTGGTTCGCATGGTTATTCCCCACTAGAACAAATTCGAGACGGCAAAGCTTATCCAGCCAGTGATTTGTTTAGTTTGGGGGCTACTTGTTTTCATCTGCTAACAGGAACATCCCCGTTTCAATTGTGGATGGAACATGGTTATGGCTGGGCAAACAGTTGGCGACAATATTTGCGGAGTCCCTTGTCGCCAGAATTAGATAACGTCATGAATAAGTTGTTGCAAAAAGACTTAAGTCAACGCTATCAGTCAGCCGATGAAGTGATTAAAGATTTAATTCCCGCCTTACCACGCGCCTTACCAGCAGCAGGTCAATCATCAGGCAAATTTACCGTAACTCAACCAAAATCAACTTTTTCATTTCAATACGCTTTTGTAAAAATCTTAGTTTTAGCAGCAGCTTTTGTTTTATTATTTGGATTTAGTGATACTTGGTATCAACAATATCGCCAAATTCAAGCAATTTTGTTATCAAAACTCAAGCCAACCAATTATAGTCATTCTCAAAATGAAGTTGTTTTTGGTCAATCACCGAATATTCCAGTTAAAAATATTGCTTTAGCTAATACTCTCCAAGGTACAGCAAAATCTGTTGTCTCTGTGGCCATTAGTCCCGATGGCAAAACAATTGCCAGCAGTGGCGAAGGGGAGAAGATAATTAATATGTGGAATATTGCCACAGGAAAAGAAATTTTAACCCTGAATGGACATTCGCAAAAAGTTAATGCTGTGGCTATTAGTCCTAATGGCAAAACCTTAGTGAGTGGAAGTGATGATAAAACTATTAAAGTTTGGAATTTGACAACAGGTAAAATCGTTTACACCTTAGAAGGACATACCGATTCAATTCAGGCATTAGCTATTAGTCCTAATGGTAAAACTTTGGTCAGTGGTAGCGATGATAACACCCTCAAAGTTTGGAATTTAGGCACAGGAAAACTCATTCGCACCCTGAAAGGACATAAATTTTGGGTGCGTTCTGTTGCTATTAGTCCCGATGGGCGTAACTTAGCTAGTGGGAGTTTTGATAAAACCATTAAACTTTGGCATCTTTATCAAGATGACCCAGCCCGCACCCTCAAGGGTAATACGAATACAATCACATCAGTTGCCTTTAGTCCTGATAGTACAACTTTAGCCAGTACCAGCCGCGATCGCACCATTAAACTTTGGGACGTTGCATCAGGCGAAGTGCTTCGCAGCTTTACAGGCCATGCTAATACCGTTACCTGTGTCGCCTTTAGCCCAGATGGGATGATCTTAGCCAGTGCCAGCCGCGATCGTACCATCAAACTTTGGAATTTAGCCACAGGAGAAGTGATGAATACCTTGACAGGCCATGCAGATAGCGTGACATCTGTTGGTTTTACGGCTGATGGTAAGACAATTGTCAGTGGTAGCGAGGATAATACCATCAAAATTTGGCGTGTAGCACAGTAATTAAAGGCAGGAGGCGGTGGTTCGGCTACGCTCACCAACCAGAGGCAGGAGGTAATTTATACTTGAAGCCTCAGCCTTTGAACATGAACATCCCTCTAACGCTCTTCTTTGCGCCTTTGCGCGATACAAAAATAGAACCCGTGATTTATCTACCAAAGATTTCATTGACCGTAATTGTGACATCAGAAAACCCTGGAATTGATAAAGTTTCACCACCAGCAAACTTTTGTATATGCTCATATCCTGTAGCTGTTGGTTGTTGATAAACTTCAACAACTTGCTCATTAATATCTATTAACCAAACCGCAATTATATTAGCTTCTGCATATAAAGGAATTTTTTCTTCCCTGTCATAAATTATTGTCGAATCAGCCACTTCAATTAATAAGAAAATATCTTGAGGTTGGGGGTGTGCATCTGCATAAAAATCATCACGAGGTTTGAGTAATGCCACATCTGGCTGTGGTTGTGAATTATCATTTAGTTCCACAGGGTCTTGAATAGCAATGAGAACTCTATCCCTTAACTTAGTAGACAAGATTTTATTTAAACACTTTACACAAGCAGCGTGTTTTGTCCCAATAGGCGACATCTCAACAATTTCTCCTCGGATCAGTTGCACCCGGTCATCTTCTGTGAGAATACCCGACTCAATCATTTTATGATATTGCGGCACTGTAAATTTATGTCTTAATAACTGCATAGTCATGAGCGCCTCCACTGTCTCTTGTATTTTAATTATGGAATATCACTGACTGGGGCAAGCTGAAATACTCCTGAATCTATCAGCGTTGTATTTCTTTATGTCATCGAGAATTGATATAACCATTGGGGCGATCGCACAACACCAGCAAATCTACCTGTATTAGTCCGATATAATATTGTGTCATTCTTTGTTTTCCTAACTGGAGAAACCAATGGGTCGCGCCAAAAAGGTTGTCTTAGCATATTCAGGTGGTGTAGATACTTCTGTGTGCATTCCTTACCTCAAGCAAGAGTGGGGTGTGGAAGAGGTGATAACTCTCGCCGCAGATTTAGGCCAGGGAGATGAATTAGAGCCAATCAAAGAAAAGGCTCTCAAGTCGGGTGCTAGTGAGTCTCTGGTAATTGATGTCAAAGACAGCTTTGTTAAAGATTACGCTTTTCCCGCGATTCAAGCTAATGCACTTTACGAAAATCGCTATCCTTTGGGAACGGCGCTGGCTCGTCCCTTAATTGCCAAAATATTAGTAGAAGCAGCCGAGAAATATGGTGCTGATGCGATCGCACATGGTTGTACTGGTAAGGGTAATGATCAGGTACGTTTTGACGTTTCCTGTGCTGCCTTAAATCCCAGCCTCAAAATTTTAGCACCCGCGCGGGAATGGGGCATGAGCCGGGAAGAAACCATCGCCTACGGGGAAAAGTTCGGTATCCCCGCACCTGTGAAAAAGTCTTCGCCTTACAGTATTGATAAAAACTTGCTCGGTCGCAGTATTGAAGCGGGTGTGTTGGAAGATCCAGCCGCCGAACCCCCAGAAGAAATTTATCAGATGACGAAAGCGATCGCGGATACCCCCAATGAGCCAGAATATATTGAAATTGGTTTTACTCAGGGTATCCCTACCACTGTCAACGGTGCAGCTAAAAACCCCGTTGAATTAATTGAAACACTCAACGAGTTAGCAGGCAATCATGGCATTGGTCGTATTGACATGATTGAAAACCGCTTGGTAGGAATCAAATCACGGGAAATCTACGAATCACCAGCTATGTTGGTGTTAATTCACGCACACCGCGATTTAGAAAGCTTAACTTTAACCGCAGATGTCTCCCAATATAAGCGCGGTATTGAAGACACTTACACCAAATTGGTTTACAACGGTTTGTGGTACAGTCCCCTCAAAGCTGCTTTGGACGCGTTCATTCAAAAAACTCAAGAACGTGTCTCAGGAACAGTGCGGGTGAAGTTGTTCAAAGGTAACGCCACGATAGTCGGTCGTTGGAGTGACAACACCCTTTATACACCCGACTTAGCCACCTACGGTGCAGAAGACCAATTTGACCACAAAGCCGCCGAAGGCTTTATCTATGTTTGGGGTCTTCCCACCCGCATTTGGGCGCAACAAGATAGATAATCTTTATTCTCTAACAGGATTTCGATCCCCCCTGACCCCCCTTAAAAAGCTACGGTGTACACACAAGTCTGATAAAGGTGCCTAGTAGCATTTCGATCCCCCCTAACCCCCCTTAAAAAGGGGGGAACTAGAATCAAAGTCCCCCTTGAAAAGGGGATTTAGGGGGATCTAATGACAGGATGATATTTCAAACATCCTGTCATTAAGTCTTTCACTTTACATCTTGCACCCAACGCTATTCATGTATACATATAAATACTTGGCTGTATTCAGAAAAATAGCTATTTAGTAGCATTGCCAAAGAAACTTCGCCTGTTGTTGGCATACTGAACACACAAAGCCATATCCAGAACCAGAATCACCAAAATTGAATGCGGTACTGGGTTCCAACTGAACTACAAACTTCATCCTAGCTCCACAACTACAAATCGGAGTTTCATCATCTTGAATCCACAGAGGTTCACCACCAATTTTGCCGCATATTTGATATTGAAATTGGTTCAAAATATCACAATAAGTGTCTGCCGAATCGTCGCACTCATCCAGTGTTAACAAAATTTCTTCTGAAAGAAACTCTTCTTGATCACAAGGTGGTTCAAGACTTGTCAGGTTAGTTTTAGAAACTAGTATTGCTGCATTACCTCCCAAATCAGCATCCCATTCATCACACATTCCAGGGTTATTACTACACATAAATAGAAGGAGTAGCTGTTTGCGATCGCAAATCTCTTTTATGATCGTTGCTTCTAAGTCAATCTGACCAAGAAACTGCATCCACGCACCACATACACGACAACTCACCCATTCAGTATTTAAAGGCGCAAAGGGTTTCCCACTGATCTTTGTCAACTGATCAAGAGGTGCTTGATTAGATTCCCACATTAATAAAGCCATTATTTTCTCTGTCTCAAAGTTAGCTAGAAATTAAATATTAACAACCGAGAGTAAGTAGATGTTTTAAAAGTAAATCCGAAATTATCAGTACAGCATACTCTGATTTTAAACACATCGGTGTTGAAATCTATGCTTTTTGTTACGGAAATCTGGTCAAAAAAATAAGTTATGTATGATATGTTAGGGATTTTAAATTATGCCAATAAATATTAACATTTAAAACGTGATACCCTGACTGTGACTGATTTACAAGGAATATTCTGAGTTAAAAATAATGCTGAAAAACAGCAATAATTGATACAACTACCAAATTTTGAAAACTAGTCTTCATTACAACTTTAAAAATGATTTAGTCGCACAATGGGGGCAGAGAAAGATTATTAAAAACTTGCGCTCGGAGACGAATAATGGTAGCGATCGCAGAAAATGTTCAGCATCGGCTTACTGTCCAAACTGTAGAAATTGCCCCAAACACCACGGCGATTCGCTGTCTTGACTGGGATCGCGATCGCTTCGATATCGAATTCGGACTGCAAAACGGTACGACTTACAATTCCTATTTAATTCGGGGCGAACAAACAGTTTTAATTGACACTTCTCACCAGAAGTTTCGCCAACTGTATTTAGACACTCTCAAAAGTATCGTCAACCCCAAGACCATTGATTACATTATTGTTAGCCACACAGAGCCAGACCATAGCGGCTTAGTGGAAGATGTCTTACAATTAGCACCGCGAGCCACAGTTTTAGCTTCTAAAATTGCATTGCAATTCTTGGAAGGTTTGGTGCATGATCCTTTTTCCAAGCGAATTGTCAAAAGTGGCGATCGCATTGATATTGGCAAAGGTCACGAAATAGAATTTGTGAGTGCGCCTAACTTGCATTGGCCTGACACCATTTTTAGTTTTGATCGCAAAACCCAAACTCTTTATACTTGCGATGCCTTTGGGATGCACTTTTGTGACGATCGCACCTTTGATGAAGATTTAGAAGCGATCGAAGCTGACTTTAGATTTTATTATGACTGTCTGATGGGGCCAAATGCGCGATCGCTGTTGAATGCGATGAAGCGCATGGGTGAACTCGGCAAGATTAAAATCATCGCAAACGGTCACGGGCCTTTACTTTATCATCATCTAGATATTCTCACCGAGTGTTACCAAAACTGGAGCCAAAGACAAGCCACAGCCCTCACCACTGTTGGTTTATTCTACACTTCTGAGTATGGTTATAGCGATCGCCTCGGTCAAGCCATTTCGGAAGGGATTCAAAAAACTGGTGTGGGTGTAGAAATGCTTGACCTCAGCACCGCCGAAGCCCAAGAAATTCAAGAACTCGCAGGTAGAGCAGCAGGTATTATCATTGGGATGCCGCCTTCTACCTCAGTTGCGGCGCAAGCTGGTATTAGTTCTTTAATTTCCGTTGCTAAAGACAAACAATTCTTTGGCTTGTTTGAATGCTTTGGTGGGGATGATGAACCAATCGATACTCTCCGCCGGAAATTTCTCGACTCCGGTGTGAAAGAAGCCTTCCCAGCCATTCGGATTAAAGAAGCCCCCACCGCCTCTACTTATCAATTGTGTACAGAAGCCGGCACAGATTTAGGACAAGCCGTCACCCGCGAACGTAACATCAAGCAAATCAAAGCCCTTGATGTGAACATGGAAAAAGCCCTAGGCAGAATTAGCAACGGACTGTATATCGTCACCGCCAAAAAAGGTGATGTTAGCAGTGCGATGTTAGCTTCTTGGGTTAGTCAAGCCAGCTTGCAACCATTAGGATTTACAATTGCTGTTGCCAAAGACCGCGCCATTGATGCTTTAATGCAGGTAGGCGATCGCTTCGTGCTGAACGTTTTAGAAGAAGGCAACTATCAAGAACTGAAAAAGCACTTCCTCAAGCGTCTACATCCCGGTGCTGATAGATTTGCAGGTGTGAAAACCCAAACCGCCAAAAACGGTTCACCCATTTTGACAGATGCCCTTGCATATATGGAATGTGAAGTGCAGAGTAGTATGGAGTGCAGCGACCACTGGATTTTATACTGCACAGTCCAAGACGGTCGTGTTTCTAAACCCGATGGCTTAACCGCAGTCCGCCATCGCAAAGTCGGGAACTATTACTAAATCAAGTCTGAAGTCTGAAGTCTGAATTATGAAGTCTGAAAGAGGGAACAGAGTTGAAAGTTTTCCAGTATATAGCTCAAGACATTTCAGTTAAGGCAACAACTTAGACTGGTGTAAGTTGGGTGGAGGAACGGAACCCAACATTCACGCATACTTTGTTGGGTTACTACCATTCTCTTAACTGAAGCGTATTGGTATATAGCTTTGTTCTTTCAATTTGTACCTCATTCATCTGCCATTTACCGCATCAATAATGTTTCACACTTCAGACTTTAGACTTCATACTTCACACTTCACACTTCATACTTCATACTTCATCATGTCTTTTACAGATTTTATTCAATCCGTTAAAGCTCGGTTTTTGCCCTTTTTATCTCCACATCAACCAACACCTATGAGCGATTCCAAACCCCGTGACGTACAGGTTTCTCCCATTGCGACCAACATCAAAGTTCTCAGAGCGCGTAGTAAGTCACGTCTGCGGTTTGAAATTGAATACGCATTAGAACGAGGTACAACCTCTAATTGTTATCTGATTGAAGGTGATAAAACGGCGATTATTGACCCACCTGCTGATACTTTCACACCAATTTTTTTGGAAGCATTACAGCAGAACATTAATTTGAAAAAATTAGATTACGTCATCCTGGGACATTTTAGCCCCAACCGGGTGGGAACTTTAAAAACATTGCTGGAAGTAGCTCCACAAATTACCTTTGTTTGTTCTCTTCCTGGTGCGGCTAATTTAAAGGCAGCTTTCCCTGATGATAGTTTAAATATTTTGGTAATGCGGGGGAAAGAAACCCTCGATTTAGGTAAGGGTCATGTGTTGAAATCCTTCCCCACACCTAACCCTCGTTGGCCGGAACACCTCTGCACTTATGACCAGCAAACCCAAATTTTGTTCACTGATAAACTTTTCGGCGCACATATCTGCGGTGAGGATGTTTTTGATGACCATTGGGAACAAATCAAAGAAGACCAACGCTACTATTACAACTGTTTGATGGCTTCCCAAGCGAAGCACGTCGAATCAGCTTTGGAAAAAATTTCTGATTTCCAAGTACGGATGTATGCAGTTGGTCACGGGCCGATTGTTCGCAGTAGTTTGATTGAACTGACCAAAGCATATAGCGACTGGAGCCGTTCGCAACGAAATCGAGAAATTTCGGTGGCTTTATTATACGCTTCAGCTTACGGCAATACTGCCACCTTAGCACGAGCGATCGCCCTCGGATTAACCAAAGGCGGTGTAGAAGTTCAATCAATCAACTGCGAATTTGCTACCCCCGAAGAAATCCAAGCCGCAGTCGAAAAATCAGATGGTTTTATTATCGGTTCCCCTACTATCGGCGGTCATGCACCTACACCTATTCACACCGCTTTAGGTATTGTCTTGAAAGTTGGCGATAACAACAAAGTTGCGGGTGTCTTCGGTTCCTACGGCTGGAGTGGTGAAGCTGTCGAAATGATTGAAGGTAAATTGCGCGATGCTGGCTATCGCCTGGGTTTTGAAACTTTAAAAGTTAAGTTCAAACCCGACGATGTTACCCTCAAATTCTGCGAAGAACTCGGTACAGACTTCGCCCAAAACTTGAAAAAGGCGAAAAAAATCCGCGTACCCCAACAAGCTGCAACCCCTATAGAACAAGCCGTTGGGCGCATTGTGGGTTCAGTTTGCGTGATTACTGCCAAGCAAGGCGATGTTTCTACCGGAATGTTGGGTGCTTGGGTATCGCAAGCCACCTTTAACCCACCGGGTTTAACTGTAGCGATCGCCAAAGAACGCGCCATAGAATCTTTGATGTATCCTGGCGGTAAGTTTGCCTTAAATATCCTGGCGGAAGGCAATCAACAAGAATACATGAAGCATTTCCGCAAGAATTTCGCCCCCGGTGAAGATAGATTTGCCATTTTCGGCACTACTCCTGCTGATAATGGCTGTCCCGTTCTGACCGATGCTCTTGCTTACGTCGAATGTTCCGTTGAACAACGTATGGAATGCGGCGACCACTGGGTAGTTTACGCCACTGTTGACAACGGTAAATTAATCAAGCCAGATGCAGTCACAGCAATTAATCACCGCAAAACAGGTACTCATTACTAACAAATTTCCCTTTCCCTAACCGCCCTGCGGATATATACAACTAAAGCTGGTGCTGAAATTATTCTGGACAGCATCGGCTCTTTTTTATTCATACACATATCTTGCACCTAGTAGTCCACCAACCCAATATTGCTGTGTAGACCCTGTAAGGGAGCAGGGGAGCAGGGGGAGCAGGGGGGAATGAAGGTACTCTCTCCCCTGCCCCTCTGCCCCTCTGCCAGCCACCACACAAAGTTCTCTTGGCAGACTACTAGCCCCCGACGAATGGAATTAGCACACCAGTTGCTTGGTGCTTTCTTCTCTCTGCGTCCTTGGCGCACTTGGCGGTTCGTTAAGTTTAGGACTTACGCAAAAACTCTCTCGAATCCTCTTAACTTCGTGTCCTTTGCGCCCTTTGTGGTTCGTTTTTTCATGATTCTGCGTAAGTTCTGAAGTTATACCAATTTGAAAGAAGAATGCGACAGATAGAAATCAGGAAAGTCTTACTTGAGCTAGATTTCTTAATTGCGAATTGCGTTAGCGAGCCTGCGAGCGTCATTGCGAATTGGTATTACTTAGCCTTGCTTTATCCTGGCTGTCAGTTGCCAAATTTTGATGGTTTTATCAGAACTACCACTCACAAGCAACTTACCATCGGGACTGAGGGCGAGAGAATTGACGGTTCCTGAATGTCCGGTGAGGGTGTAGAGAATTTCATTTGTCGCAATCTGCCAGATTTTAATTGTGCGATCGCTACTACCACTAAATAACAGTTTACCATCATGACTCAAGGCAATTGATTTGACTTCATCTGAGTGACCGTTGAGAGTCTGCAACAGTTTACCTGTGAGTAAATGCCAAATTTTAATGGTTGTATCAGTACTCCCAGTAAACAGCAGTTGCCCATCCCGACTCATAGCTATTGATTTTACCTCGCCTGTATGACCTGTGAGGGTGCGGAGGGGATCACCTGTGTGGGGGTTCCACAGTCTGATTTTGCTATCGGAACTACCACTGGCGAGAATGCCACCATCAGGGCTGATGGCTACAGCATGAACGGATGAAGAATGCCAAAGTGTACAAATGCGATCGCCTTTGTGGAGATTCCAGATTTTAATTTTATTACTGCCACTAGCGAGAATCTGCCCATCTGGACTAATATCAACAACATTGACTGGTCTTTGATGTCCTAATAAGGTGTGAATTAACTGACCAGTTTGTAAATGCCAAACTGTGACGTTACTTTTGGGATGTTGACAACTCCCCACCGCCAAAAAATTGCCATCGGGACTAATAGCCACCGATGAAACTTCGCCTAAATTCCCGGAGATAGTTCTGATTTGTTTGCCGGTTTGTAAATTCCAGATATTAATTGTTTGATCTGCACAGCCACTCACTACAGTTTCGCCATCGGGACTAATAGCCACCGATGCAACTTTACCAGAATGATCAGTTAAGGTGTAGATAAGTTCGGGAGATTCGAGGTGGCGTTTGTGTTTGAGGGTGGCGATCGCTTGTAAAATTTTTTCTGTAGCGGCAACACTTTGGCGATCGCCCACTGCGATAAAATATTCTTGGAGTTTGTAGATATATTCCTCATCTTCGACGTTGATGGCAGATTGCATGGCTTCTAGAGCATTGGGAAATGCCTGAGTTGCCACTTGACGTAACTCCAACCAAGTATTAATCGAATAATCTACTTGTTCTGCTGCCCAGGTGCGATCGGGTAAATGTGATAAACTCTGGGCTAATTGCAAAGCTAATTCCGGAACCCAATATCGACGCTCCTTTGCTAGAGCTTGATAAACCTGCTGATAACCTGCGGCATATACCTGCAAAATATTATCTTCTGACATTGCCTGTACCGTCGGCAAGTCCAGCCTATCTTTAAGAAAACTAGGTAATAACTCTGGCAATAATGGCGGTACATCATGATGAACTAAGTGATAAGCATCTGCTACCCAAGCCGCAACTAAACAATGGCAGGTGATTAATACCTGACAAAATTTAGCAATATCCTCCTGATTTATCTGGTACTTCAACGACAGTTTACTAATATCAATTCCTTTGGCTTGCCATTTTTCAGTCTTTTCTAAAAGAGCTAAATTATGGACATTATCACCGCCTAGTTGATTGATTTCCTCTAAATCTTCCCCTAAATTAATTAATTCATCCCTAATTTTTTTCCACTCTAATGCCCGACTTTTAGCAAACTCTTGTAAAATCTCTTTATATGGTAAACGCGAGATAGTTTTATAAAAATAATTTTCCTGCCCTAAACCCCAATAAGCAATGCGAAAATTTAAATAATCTCCATCATGGTCTGATTCTAAAATCAAAATTGGCTCTGTTTTTAATAAACTAAACAAAGCTTTAATACTAGATTCACTATGAAAACGCTTACTATCCCAAGCACCTGCTAAAAATTCTGTTGGTCTTGTTGGATGATGGAGAGAATAATTAGTATTAATAAATACTCGGATACCTTCGGCTAAAATTCTTTCTACTTCCGAAATTTCTTCAGGATAACAGTCAAATTGGTCAAACTTAATTTGGGGAGGAGCCAGAAAAATTTTCAGAGGAATATTTGTCTGTGTATTATGAGTCTCTAAAATTTGCGAAGGATATAATCTTAACGGCCAACTATCTAAAACTTTATTAACTTCGGGTAACTGAAGAGATGTATCTCTTTGCTGTTGGGCTATTTGTATTTGTGTTTCTCGTTGATAAACTGCTAATTGCTGTTGCAGCAGTTTTTCTTGCTGAAATCCATCTTCGGCACTTTTAACATTAGTTGTACTATTAACAAATTCGATAACCTCTTCGATAAATTGCGGTATTTGAGAATTTGTCGTCGTCAAACCTTCTGCTGTTCTTTTTTGTACTAGGTTGACAACTACAGGTGCAAACTCTAGCACGAGTTGGATAAGTAACCTTAACCCTTGTTCCATACAGGGATGCCTGTTAGATAAGTATAATCTTGAGACAGTAAATATATGTCTGTAGCAGTTTATGATGAAGCACTGCTACAATTCATCACTTACAATCATCGCCCTAAGCCAGCCTACTACTGAGCAGGATCATATTTGCCCAGAAATTAAATTTCTAATTCCCGACCAATTACCGAGCATCATAGAAGAATTGCCAGGAAATGTTGTCTAGCGATCGCCGCCTTAATTAAATTTTAAAATATTGAGAAACTTAAGTAAACTAATTCCTGGCTGAATCTTAGAAACCCTAATTAATTAAAGATTAATGTTATAATTAAAAGCTATAGCAATATTTTAGCAATAAATCCAAATTAAATAATCAAAACAGAGTATTTTACTAGAAAATACCCTATATTTTCCCAAACAATTAAAATCTAATTCCTAACTGCCCATTCACACCTCTCACAGAATTATAACCTGCCCCCACGAAAACATTTTTGGTTGCACCCACCTGAACACCACCAGAAACAGCCACACCCTTATCTTGCGAATATAATCCCAAGCCAACATAAGGAGAAATCACGGGCAAATTAATAAACTTCAACACATCTACGCCCGTCGCACCATCAGGGCCATTTCCCACTTCCACACCCAAGTTTAAAGCTCTCGCGCCCACAGCATAAGTTACATCACCCTCTTTACTACCAACAGAAACCCAAGGCTGGGGTACTAGTTGAGCCGAGGCTTGGCTAGGTGCAAACAAAGCTAACAAACTAACAGATGTTATGAGTGTTTTAGTAATAATTGCGTTTTTCATTCTGGCCTCTTGATATTAATCATTAATCATGATTAATCGTGACGCATTTACTTTAACTAAGTGCCTGAATAAAACCATCACATATAGGCATAATGCAAGACTCATTTAAAGATATCTTGAGTTATAGCATTTACTAGTCTACTGAGGTACAAATTTATCTGCGTCCATCTGTCTTGAAAAGTTTGCTCAAGTCGGCAGAGCCGCCCACGCAACTTTTCGCTGCGTTCATCTGCGGTTAATTATTCTTGCTTGTACTTCACTAGAATAAGAAACGCCATATAGCAATTCTAAATAATTTACAAACATATTTCTCCCTTGTCTACCCTGTCATCCTTGTCTCCCTTATCTCTGTTGTTCTAAACAATAATTTGTTTATCGGCGCTTCATTCTGTTTATCTGCACCAGACTTATTTTCGCAATCTTCCTGACTTTGATTCCACTTTCGCTAAAATTGACTAGCCAAACTGTATTTTTACCTAAGCTAGTGTTTTCTACTGACTGAATTACGCTAAAATCATACTCTTAATTTTAGACAATAACTCGTGGAAAGTAATTAAATAAATTAATTCATCTGCAAGTTTTTATATCAGCCTTGGCAAATTGCGTATATTTATTTAAATCTTGCTGCAAATTCATAACATCATCATCTATTGAACAGCCGCAAAATAATAGTAGATAAACTCAGGCAAACAGGTTTTGGCAGGATTAGAATGTAGCCGAATACATCAGTATTTTGAAAATCTGTTTTGTAATTTCTTCATATTGAGTTTGCAACTGTCATGACAAGAATAGCTAATTCACATAGGAATCATATTTGATTTCTAAAAAAAATCAGTACACCCAGATCAGGCTTCTTTCCTACTCCCTACTCCCCATTCCCTACACCCACACAACTAGATTCAGGAATCAAACCGTATTCCTATAGATGCTCTTAAACAGGTAGTTCCCGGCTCACGCAACTTTGACAAGCAATAGTCAAACCTCAATTACCTATCGCTTGTGATAGTTGCGTAGGTCTTAATTTTATGAATAATATTTTGAATTCTTCTCTTTCATTAACATACACTCAACTTAGCAATTTTTCTGATTTAAAGAGCTTCTGGAATTTATTTGAGACAGTTTTTGGCAATCAATACAACCGTACGACTGCCAATGATTTGCGTTCTCAATGGCAAGCTGGGGATTTTAGTCAATTTCCAGAAGTTGAAATTATTAGTAATAGTATTTTTGACGATACTCAGATAGGTTATGTCAGTAGTACTAACAAAATTTATTTGTCTGAAAGCTTTGTTAATACAGCGACACCAGCAGCAATCAAAGCTGTTTTATTAACAGAAATCGGCAATTTTATTCATGGTGCGGTTCAACCAACAGACTCCTCTGGCGACAAAGGGGCGATTTTTGCTGATTTAGTTCTTAATAATAGCTCAACCGACCTAGCACCTACATCTATCTTGCAACCTACACTGCTGCAAGCTCTTCAAGGCAGTAAGGCACATGCTCAAATTTGCAGGTGTTCTTCTTGTATGCTTGCGCCAGTCGATTTAAATTTAGTCAACGCGCAACAGTCAGCAGTAGCCCAACCTGCATCAGGTGTTTTAGATTTAACCAAGACTTTCTCCTTGAATAGTTTGGCGGGAGCTAACCAGACAATTTATTTAGATTTCAATGGACATACAACTACTGGAACTTATTGGAATACAGATTATCTAGGAGGGTCTAATATTGTCACTCCAGCTTTTGATTTTGATGGCAATACAGCATCTTTTAGCTCGGCGGAATTGGAACGAATTCAGTATATTTGGCAACGTGTAGCTGAGGATTTCAGCCCATTTAATGTCAACGTTACCACCCAAGCCCCAACAGATATTAATGACTTAATTAAGAGCGGTTCTACAGATACTCGCTGGGGCGTGCGGGTTGTGATTGGTGGTAGCAGTAATGATTGGTATGCTAGTGGGGCTGGAGGAGTAGCTTTTTTAGATTCATTTAATTGGAATAGTGATACTCCTGCCTTTATATTTAGTGACACCTTGTCTGATAACGAAAAATACGTTGCTGAAGCGATTTCCCATGAAGTAGGTCACACTCTGGGACTGGAACATGATGGCAGAATTAGCCCCGCAGAAGAATACTATCGGGGACAGGGTAGCGGTGTTACTGGCTGGGCTGCAATCATGGGCGCAGGGTATTACCAGAACTTAACCCAGTGGAGTAAAGGCCAATATGCTTCTGCTAACAATACTGAAGATGATTTACAAGTTATTACCACTTACAATGGTTTTAGCTATCGAGCCGACGATGCTGGTAATACAATTGCCACAGCAAAAGCATTGACTATTTCTGGTACATCTGTCAGTGGTAGTGGCATTATTGAACGCAACACAGATGTAGATTTTTATAGTTTCGTCACAGGTGCAGGTGCGATTAATTTGACAATTGATCCCTTTAGTCGCGGCCCTAACTTAGATATATTGGCAAAGTTATATAATTCTGCTGGGACTTTAATTGCCTCGTCTAATCCCACTGATTTATTATCTGCTGCGATCGCCACCACAGTTACTGCCGGAACTTATTATCTCGCTATTGATGGTGTCGGTAAAGGAGATCCACTTTCAACCGGCTACACTGATTACGGTAGTTTGGGACAGTACTTTATCAGTGGCAGTATTGTCAGTAGTAGTAATATTCTCAGTAATCCAACCGTCAGTCTTGCCTTATCATCTACTAGTGTCAACGAAGATGGCAGCAGCAATTTAATTTACACCTTCACCAGAAGCGGCAGCACCACCAATACATTAAAAGTTAACTATAGCGTTGGTGGCACAGCTACATTTAACAGCGACTACCGCCAATTAGGTGCTACCAGTTTTACCTCTACAACCGGCACAATTACCTTTGCGGCTGGTGCTACTACAGCCACACTCACCATTGACCCCACAGCAGACACCACTTTTGAAACTAATGAAAACGTGACTTTAACTCTGGCTGATGGTAGTGGTTACACAATTGCTACAACAACCGCGTTAACCGGAACCATCGTCAATGATGATTTGCCAAGCATCACCCTTTCCGTCTCATCAAGTAGCGTCAACGAAGATGGTAGCAACAATTTAATTTACACCTTTACCAGAAGCGGCAGCAATATCAACCCCTTAACAGTTAACTATAGTGTTGGTGGCACAGCGACATTTAATAGCGACTACCATCAATTAGGTGCTGCTAGTTTCACAGCTACAAATGGGACAATTACCTTTGCGGCTGGTGCAAGTACAGCCACACTCACCATTGACCCAATAGCAGACACCACTTTTGAAACTAATGAAAACGTGACTTTAACTCTAGCTGCTGGTAGCGAGTACAAAATTGGCACGACAACAGGTCTAACGAGAAGCATAGTTAATGATGATTTACGACCGACGATTAATCTCACTTCTAGTCAGACTATTATCGAAGGCAACACTAATCCTCAAAATGTGACTTATCTTGTCACTCTCACTAACCCTAGTAGCCAAACTATTACCGTTAATTATTCAACTGCTAATGCTTCAGCCACAGCAGGTTCAGACTATACAGCCACTACCGGAACTTTAACTTTTAGTCCAGGTGTCACCAGTCAAGTTATCAATATTCCAATTCTCAATGATTCTCTGAATGAAGTAGATGAGAGCTTTATTTTAAGGCTGACATCTCCGATAAATGCTACTCTTGGTACAACCACAAGCGTTACTACAACTATTACCGATACTCTCGTTACCTCCGTTACTACAACCCTACCCACTAACGTCGAAAACCTCACCCTCACAGGAACAGCAGCAATTAACGGTACAGGAAATGCAGGCAATAATATTCTCAGAGGTAATAGTGCTAATAATACCCTTACAGGTGGAAATGGCGATGATACCTATATATTTACAGCCACGACAGTTTTAGGTACTGATAAGATTGTCGAAACAACCACAGGTGGAACTGATACTATTGACCTCCGGGAAACTACCCTTGCGAGTACTCTCAATTTAGGAATCACTACAACACAAACAGTTAATAGCAACCTCAAACTCACACTCTCTGCCAATAACGTCATCGAAAACGCCATTGGTAGTACAGGTAATGACCGTCTGACGGGGAATACACTGAATAACTTTTTGACTGGTGGTAATGGTAATGACCAACTGCAAGGGTTAGCGGGTGATGATACCCTTTGGGGAGGACTTGGTGATGATGTGCTTACCGGAGGTGTTGGTAAGGATAAATATTTATTCCAAGGCGATGGTGTTTTTACTGCCAGTTTAGGCATTGACCATATTAGCAGTTTTGAAGTGCTGCAAGATAAGATTGTGCTGAGTAAAAATACTTTCAAGGCTATTACTAATAGTGCGGGACAGAATTTAACTGACTTTGCAGTTGTTACAGATGATGAGTTGGTCAACGCTAGTAGTGCGCGGATTGTTTATAGCCAAAGTACCGGCAGCTTATTCTATAACCAAGATGGTAATGTCTTGGGTACAGGAACAGTTTTTGAGTTTGCTTATTTAGGCAATAGTGATATTACTCTGACTAGCAGCGATTTTAGTGTGATTGCCTAATACAGCTACGCTAAAGTCAAAAGTCATCCTTCGTGAATCAAAAGATCCCCGACTTCTTAAAGAAGTCGGGGATCTTTGCCTCTTGGTTTTCACAAATAAAATAGGATTGCTATATGTAATACCAATTTGAAAAATGATTGCGACAAATGGGTTACTGAAAAGCTCACCAGTAAGCAATTTCCCAATCCAAAATCCAAAATCTAAAATCCAAAATGGTATAACGTCTCTACAAGATTTGTATTATAAACTTTGCACAATATCTACTCAAATTCCAGAATTCTCATGATCAAGGTTGCACCTGCGGTTGTAGTGTTGGGTCAAAATAGTGTGGCAATAGCTCGTAAAATGATGAGTGTCTTGCCAGGAGCAAGATTATATGGTTTAGCAGGGCGAACTTCTGGAGTTGATGTTAGTTTTAGCAATTTTGGCGAGACTGTGCGTGAGTTGTTTGCTGCGGGAACACCGTTGATTGGCATTTGTGCGGCTGGTATTCTAATTAGAACTTTAGCTGCTTTAATTTCTGATAAGCGTCAAGAACCACCAGTATTAGCTGTGGCGGAAGATGGTAGTGCGGTAGTTCCCTTGTTGGGTGGGTTAAGTGGAGTCAATGATTTAGCACGCCGTATTGCTGAGGTGTTGGATGTTCCAGCTGCAATTACAACTACTGGGGATATTCGGTTTCGCACGGCGTTGTTATCGCCTCCTGCTGGCTATCGTTTAGCTAACCCAGAGGATGCGAAAACTTTTATTTCTGATTTGTTGGCGGGGGCGCGGGTGAAATTAGAGGGAAATGCACCTTGGTTGAGTAATAGTCAATTGCCAATTGATGCCCAAGGCGAATTGACGATTAAAGTTACAGAACGGTTGGTAAATTCTACCGCCAATTGTCTGGTTTATCATCCCCAAACGGTAGCGATCGCCATTACTCAACCTCATGTTAATTTAGCTACAGTTAAACAACTACTGACCGATGCTGGAATTGCACCTGCTTCTATAGCTGGAATCTTTGCATCTCTAAACATTGCTGCTCATCCAGCAATCCACAATATCGCTGATGCTTTTGGTGTACCTACGCGCTTTTTTACAGAAAATCAATGGGAAAATCCACAAGCAATGGCTTTGGCTGTCACAGGTGGTCAACTCATCCCGACGACAGCTGCTGATATAGCTCTGGCTATTGCACCCGCACCCATTGACCCCAATACCATCGGTCAGCCACGGGGTAAATTAGCAATTATTGGCACTGGCCCTGGTGCAGCACAGTGGATGTCTCCAGAAGTCAAAGAAATTCTCAGGTTGGCGACTGACCTTGTAGGTTACAAAACTTATCTTGATTTGGTTGGTGCTTTAGCTGATGGTAAGCAACGCCATGAGTCTGATAACCGCGAAGAAATAGCACGGGCTACAATGGCGCTAGATTTGGCAGCGACAGGTAAGTATGTGGCGGTGGTGTCCTCTGGTGATCCGGGGATTTATGCAATGGCGGCGGCGGTGTTTGAAGTCCTCGACCGTCATCCCAAACCAGAATGGGACAGTATCGAAATTCATGTTGCACCGGGAATCTCCGCAATGCAAGCAGCCGCAGCAGCAGTAGGCGCACCTTTGGGGCATGACTTTTGCGCGATTTCACTGTCAGATATTTTAAAACCTTGGTCAATTATCGAACAACGAATTGCGGCGGCGGCTGGAGGAGATTTTGCGATCGCCTTTTACAACCCTGTCTCTAAAGACCGCACTTGGCAACTTGCAGCCACTAAAGATATATTGCTGCGATATCGCACACCCAATACACCCGTAGTATTAGGCAGAAATTTGGGCAGACCAGGACAAACAATCAAGGTAATTTCTCTTGAGCAATTAACACCAGATGTCGCCGATATGCGAACAGTGATTATTGTGGGTTCAAGCCAAACCAGGACTATTCAACGTTCTGATGGTAGTGTCTCAGTTTATACGCCGCGTCGATATGCCCAGTAATTTCAGTCAGCAAGCCCTGATTAAGATTGTAGGGTGGGCATAATCATACCCGCCCTACAAAATCTGATTTATGCAAGAGGTCTAAGTAAGTCGGTGGGAAAAAACATAACTATATTAAGAAAAGTGAATTAAACTAAAACCCTCTTTCCTCCTGCCTTCTGCCTTCTGCCTCCTGCCTTTTCCCAACTACAAATATTTAAGTCGCTCTACTTATTAGTCCTATTCAACTTTGCCAACGAGAAATTACACAGTGAATTACTTTAATTTCATTAATAATGCGTTCTAGTTCTGTAGATAAGGTAGTTTGTTCTCGCACGGCTTTTAATGTAGGAGTTAAAGTGTGAGAATGTAGAGAAATTTCTGATAACCGAGCAGTGTGTAACTGTTCAATTTGATTGTGAATAACTTCGAGATAATTATCTAATGGTGGTAATGGTTGGGGTCGCTGTTTTTGTTGCAGACTATCTGCTAGATTTTCTAAAATCTGCACAATAATATCTGTCAGTTGCGGTAGTTCTATAAATTGATACTGTCCACTAAATTCCCGCAGATGTTCGGCTAAGGTTGTCACTGAACTAAAAAAGCCACGAATGTATAAAATCAAAGTCATCACAGGTTCTATTTCACCTTGGACGTGACGAGGTTCGCTAAATAATCTTTGGGCTGCGGCGGTGGCGTTGGCGTTTTCTAGTGCTGCTTGATGGCGTAAGTTATTGATAGCAGCAAATACATTTTGCTCTGGATTCAGGTAGTTAGCAATCACTTGCTGAAAGTAGGCGAGATTAGCGCGAATAGTTTTCTCTAATTGGCTGGGAAGTTGTTGTCTTTCCCAACTGGGAAATAGTAAATAGCTACCAACTAAGGCTAAAACACCGCCAAATATACTATCAATAATTCGCAAAACTCCTACTTGCCAGCCACCAGCACTAATTAAGTTAAGTAATAAGATAATGGCGGGAGTTAGCAAGATGGTAAATAGGCTGTAGCTTAAAGGTCGCACTGACATAGCCATAAATACCAACAGCAGTAAACAAACTGCGATCGCATTTTGATTCTGCACTAATAAAATCAGCCCAATCCCCATAATTCCGCCTAACATTGTACCGATGACTCTCTGCACCGTTGTTTCTGAGGTTCCGCCAAAGTTGGGTTTAAGTGCCACTAAAGCCGTTAAAGTAATCCAGTAACCTCTGGGTAATTGCAAGATTGCGGCGAGAAGTTCGGCAAATGTGGTAATTAGTGCTAAACGTAAGGCATGGCGAAAGGTGACGGAATCAAAGGTGAAGTTATTTCGCAATGTATCAATAATTACACCAGAGTTTGACTCAGGGAAGACAGAAATATCGACTTGCGGAATCAGATGCTGTTTTCCTTGGTTGAAATTTGAGACAATTTCTGCATCAGTTTGTATTTGCTGGGCAAGATTGATCAAATTGCTGGTAATTTGCCGTAGATGAACTAAATCGCCATAGTCATCTGGGTGGGGGTGAGTTGTGGTGAGGATTTGGGAACGGAGAACTTGCCATTGGTGTTGTAGTGCTTCAACGGTACGATGTAAATCACCTAAATGAACTGAGTTTTTGCCTTTAGCGATCGCTTTTGCTAACATTTCTAGAGCAATTCCCAATTGTGCGATCGCTTGTTGAATCTCGGTCTGTAACTGAGAAAATAATTGATGTGCAGATGCGATCGCTAACAGTTCATTCAATGCCACAATCCCATTGAGAATTTGATTGACATCTTCAATCAACACCAATAAATTATTTCCCTGCTGATTAGCACCTTTCTGCACAGTCCATTTCGCTGTCCACAAGCTCCGCGCCGCAGTTAAATTTTGAATTACAGCATCCTGCGCTGGCAAAAATTGTTCTGTCCACGCCTGACTATCTTGGTAATCAAAGACTCTCTCTTTCACTAAGCCCACAAATTGACTCAACGAGAGATAACAATTAGCCACAACTTCCCTGACAAGATCATGAGGTTGTACCGCCCAAATGCCCAATGACAGTAAAATTGTCCATGTTCCCCCAGCGAGACATAGCAGACAGTGTAAAATCAGAGTCGGAAAATTAGTAAATGTCGCAAATCTAGCCAAGGCAATCACAAACATGATGGAAGTCACCAAGCTAACAGATGCGGCGACATTGCCATACAAACCCGCTAAACCTGCGATAAACATCACAACAAACGTCGTCGGGATAGCTAACCAGAGATGACTGCTTACCAGACTAGCAATCAGAAATACTAGCGTCACTGCAAAAGTCGCAGCAATCATCGCCCTCAATTGCTGGCGGTAAGTACCATCAACATTTACCATCCCTACAAACCAAGCCGCCATAGTCGCAACCGCACTTGCAGCCGCATTCCCTGTCATAATTCCTAACCCAATGGGAACACCCAAAATCAACAGACTCCGAACACCAGAGAAAATCGCGGGTTTACCTGGCTTGAGTTGAAACTGCTGCAACAACCAACGAAAAGAACGTTTATTTGTGGATGGCATTATGATGCTGGCGACTAGAAAAATCCAGTTTGATTACTGATTTATTGTGCAGAAATCAGCACCGCCAGGGAATATCTCTCAGGGATTAAAAGTTGAGCGCATCTATCAATTGATTTAGGGTGTATGGATGTAAGGGTGTGAGGGGGATAGAACTCTGATTAAATCGTGATTTTTAGAGTCGCTACTCAAAACCTACACTTGTGAGTTGCTCCCCGTTCCCTGCTCCTTTGCCTCTTCATTGAGGTGTATGTCTCCAAAACCCTTACACCCCATACCCTTTTACCCCTACACCCCTACATCCTTACACCCATGAGTAATAGAATAGTTAACAAATGTTGCCTAATAGCCTACTCATGACTCCTTCATCTGAAGCTGACACCATTATCAATTCCGATATCGACCTAGAAGGACAAGGCAACTCTGAGACCAATCCTCTTGATGAGTTGCCGGGTGAAGTCGAAATGTCTCTTTTCGACCACCTAGAAGAGTTAAGACAGCGCATATTTTATGCACTAATAGCTGTAGTCATTTTTGTGATTGGCTGTTTTGTTGCTGTCAAGCCAATTGTGCAATTACTAGAAGCACCAGCCGCCGGCGTGAAATTTCTCCAGCTTGCACCAGGGGAATATTTCTTTGTCTCTCTAAAAGTTGCTGGCTACAGTGGCGTAGTTCTTTCTAGTCCGTTTATTCTTTATCAAATTATCCAATTTGTCTTACCAGGCTTAACCCGCCGCGAACGTCGCCTAGTGGGGCCAATAGTTTTGGGGTCAAGCGTGTTATTTGTTGGTGGGTTAGTATTTGCCTATTTTGCGCTGATTCCCGCCGCATTAAGATTTTTTATTAGCTACGGCGCGGATGTAGTAGAACAACTCTGGTCAATTGATAAGTATTTTGAATTTGTATTGCTGTTGTTATTTAGCACTGGTTTAGCATTTCAAATTCCAATTATTCAATTGTTGCTAGGCAATTTAGGTATTGTTTCTTCTGAGCGAATGCTGGCTGGCTGGCGATATGTCATTATGGCAGCCGTAATTTTAGGTGCTGTCCTCACACCTTCTACCGACCCTTTAACCCAAGCTTTATTAGCCGGTGCAGTTTTAGGGCTTTATATGGGGGGAATTGGTTTAGTGAAACTCACAGGTAAGTAATAAAAATAACTGATAAATTAGAAATTTGTGGATGAAAAATCACCAAAGTTTTAGCATTTTCCCAAGCGGGTAAACTTTGGTAATTTAGGCATCAAAGAAGCTCGCGCCCAAATTACTCAACTTTACCAACCAAAAGATTTAGTGTTAATTGTTGAATTTTAGCTGTTACACTATCCACTCAGAAGCGCGTTCCCCTAAATCGAGGGGGATACTGACAGCTTTGCCAAGGCGGGGGCGATCGCGTGTTTGAGCGATAAAATTTTTTACCTGTGCTGTACCATCTAAAGCATTAAGATAATTAGCGATGGTATCAAGATGTTCTTGGTACTCTGCCTCTGTTAAGGGGAAAGAAGCTTGCTCAAGATATTTCCACATCACTTGCAGGAATATCTTGCCTTGGGTACGGCGGAACTGGACATCGTAAGAATATCCCCATTTATCCAGCAACAGTTGGTGTAATTCCTTTCCTGTCATAGCTTCTCTCAATTAGATTTTACATTTAGTTATGATGTTAAGTTCCGTAACTCAAGTATGATAAGGATATAAAGAAATGTAATGCTAACAGAAAAGATGCTAAAAGTGTCTTGCAACAAAGAAGTTTAGCATTGTTAGTTAGCATTTCGACCCAGACAGGAGCTGCTCAAGTATTAGTACTCTTGTCAAAATGCTTAAACAAAATATACAAAGAGCGAGCGCGTAGGATATGGCTCAATTTTCGGAATCAATGGACGTTCCCGATATGGGTCGTCGTCAATTCATGAATTTGCTCACCTTTGGGACTGTCACTGGAGTAGCTCTGGGTGCATTGTATCCCGTTGTTAACTACTTTATTCCTCCGGCGGCTGGTGGTGCTGGTGGTGGAACAACAGCAAAAGACAGCCTCGGCAACGATGTGAGCGTTAGTCAATTTCTAGACAGCCATAACGTAGGCGATCGCACCCTCGTTCAAGGATTGAAGGGCGACCCTACCTACATTGTGGTCGAAAGCAAAGAAGCAATCACCGATTACGGCATTAACGCTGTTTGCACCCACTTGGGTTGTGTTGTTCCTTGGAACGCTGCGGAAAACAAATTTAAATGCCCTTGCCACGGTTCTCAATACGACGCAACTGGTAAAGTAGTTCGAGGCCCTGCACCCCGTTCTTTGGCTTTAAGCCACGCCAAAGCCGAAAACGACAAGATTGTTCTCACACCCTGGACTGAAACCGACTTCCGCACCGGCGAAGAACCTTGGTGGGCTTAATTTATCAGTGAACAGTGAACAGTTAACATGCTTGATAACTGATAACTGATAACTGATAACTGTGACTATTGACTACTTCATCCAAGAATCGTTGTCCTTATAGAGATGAGAAATGCCTTTACAACAGCGAGTTTGACTCGCAGTGCTAGAGCAATTACCAAAACATTGCTCATAGCGATCGCTACAGTAACATTCTTCTTTACTAGCGATATTGCTTTGCCTCAAAGTGCTGCCGCTTATCCCTTCTGGGCGCAGCAAACCTATCCTGAAACTCCCCGCGAACCGACAGGTAGAATCGTTTGCGCTAACTGTCACCTAGCAGCCAAGCCCACAGAAGTCGAAGTACCTCAATCTGTACTACCCGACACAGTATTTAAAGCTGTGGTGAAAATTCCCTACGATACCAGCGTGCAGCAAGTTGGTGCAGATGGTTCCAAAGTTGGCTTAAACGTTGGTGCAGTTTTGATGCTCCCCGAAGGCTTCAAACTTGCTCCTGAAGACCGCATTCCTGAAGAACTGAAAGAAGAAGTTGGTGATACCTACTTCCAAACCTACAAAGAAGGTTCCGACAATGTTGTGATTGTTGGCCCCTTACCCGGCGAACAATATCAGGAAATTGTCTTCCCTGTTCTATCTCCTAACCCTGGAACTGACAAAAACATCCACTTTGGTAAATACTCAGTTCACGTAGGTGGTAACAGAGGACGCGGACAAGTTTATCCTACTGGTGAAAAGAGCAACAACACTGTTTACAATGCTTCCGCTACTGGCACCATCAGCAAAATTGCCAAAGAAGACGATGGTGAAGGTAACGTGAAATATTTGGTGAACATCACAACCGAAGCTGGTGATGTGGTCACTGATACAATTCCTCTCGGCCCAGAACTGATTGTTTCTGAAGGACAAACAGTAAAATCTGGTGACGCTTTGACTAATAACCCCAACGTTGGTGGTTTCGGTCAAAAAGATACAGAAATTGTGTTACAAGACTCTAGCAGAGTTGGTTGGCTAATTGCCTTTATCAGTCTGGTAATGTTAGCTCAAGTAATGCTAGTTCTCAAGAAGAAACAGGTTGAAAAAGTTCAAGCTGCTGAAATGAATTTCTAAGATTCTCTGATAAATCCTTTTTTAAAAAAGACAGGTGTATCGCCTGTCTTTTTTAGTTTTTTGTGTCATAAAATAAGCTATAAAGTCAAAATCTACCTATCATCTCCTAATTACTATATACATTGGATAATGGAAACATTTAATCAAGAGAATTTACAAGATTTAGTATCAGTGCAAATTTTTAAAGGCCATACCAATAAAATTCTGTCCCTTGCATTTAGTTCTGATGGAGAGATGATGGCAAGTGCTAGTGAAGATAAAACTATAAGAATTTGGCATTTATTAACGAATAGAGAACCCCAAGTTCTTGAGGGACATGGAGGATCTTCATGGTTTGGAGGTGTTAATTCAATAG
Source organism: Aulosira sp. FACHB-615 (assembly GCF_014698045.1). Taxonomy (GTDB): domain Bacteria; phylum Cyanobacteriota; class Cyanobacteriia; order Cyanobacteriales; family Nostocaceae; genus Nostoc_B. The sequence goes on along the minus strand of NZ_JACJSE010000005.1, from coordinate 67,528 downwards.
CTTTCAGCCCAAATAATAAAATTTTGGCCAGCGCAAGTGATGATAAAACTATTAAGTTATGGGATATCAATACCAGTCAAGAAATTTATACTTTGAACGGACATGAAGAAAAAGTTTACTCTGTAGCTTTTAGCCCAGATGGAAAAATTATAGCTAGTGGAAGCCAAGATAAAACTTTAAAGCTATGGTCAATAGCAACTGGTAGAGAAATATCTTCCTTTCATGGTTTATCAAATGATGTGATATCTGTGATTTTTAGCCCAGATGGTAAAATTTTAGCGAGTGCTATTAAGGATAAAACTATTAAACTTTGGCATTTAACTAAACAAAAAGTTCAAACTATCAATACAGATTCGGATTGGTTTTCCGATATTAAATCTATAGCTTTCAGTCCTGATGGTAAAACTTTAGCGAGTGCTAGTCAGAACAAGAAGATTAAGTTATGGGATATAGCAACTAGTAAAGAAATCTATTCACTTACAGGACATAATGATGAGGTTTGTTCTGTGGTTTTTAGCCCTAATGGACGACTTTTAGCTAGTGGTGGTAAAGATAAGACTGTTAAACTATGGTATGCAAAAACTGGTAAAGAAATTTGTACTTATCAAGGCTTTAACGAGACAGTGTATGCTGTGTCTTTTACTCCTGATGGTAAGAAGATAGCTGCGGCTGGTGGCGATAAAAAAATCATACTTTATCCTTCTGGAAATAAACCATAAAACAAATTTTCCTCAAACTAGTAGTCTGAGGAAATATAAGTTAAGTCTATGTTGGCTATTAAATATTTGAGAAGCAAAATTTAAGTTTCTCAGATATTTATATGCAAATTTTAAGACTGTTTGAGAAAGTTTAACTGAGACGCGGGGTTTCGCGCCTCATAAACTTATTGACAAATATTTACCTAAAACTTAAGCAAAAGAGCGTCTCAAAAGGATTGTATGACCGATTGAGTTGACTAAAGATACTTTTCCAAAGTAGTTGCTAATGTACTTTTAGGTACAGCACCAACGACCATATCAACTTTTGCTCCTTCTTTAAAAATCATTAATGTGGGAATGCTGCGAATGCCATACTGACTGGCAACTTGAGGATTCTCATCAGTATTAACTTTCACAACCTTGATTTGACCAACGTACTGAGCTGCAATTTCTTCGACAACAGGAGCTACCATCCGGCAAGGGCCACACCAGGGAGCCCAAAAATCAACCAAAACAGGTACTGAGCTGTCGAGTACTTCTTGCTTAAAAGTAGAATCTGTAACTTCTGCGGCTGCTGACATGCCTAAAAACCTTTGCCAATTCAATTTCTGAGTTTCGTGAAAATTCTACCATAGCAAAAACATCTGCTTTGAAGAGTAAGGATGTACATTTGCAAAGAAGCCCTGGAATTTATTCATATATCCATAAACATAAGGAACCGCCCGAACAGTAGTCCGGGCGGAGTGTGGTGTGAGGAGTGAACGGAAACATGCGTCTCCGCTTTCTCTATTGTAGGCGACAGAAGAGATTTTTCCAGTTGAATGTTTGGGAGTCTGGAAAAATTTCCTAAAGAATTTCAACTGAAGTTAGAAGTCTAAAATTTCATCCTCCAGTCTTTCAACCTTTATACTTTCTTTATTTGCCCATACCTAATTGTTGAGCTTTTTGATAAACTTTACCTTCCGTTAACAAGGAAGGAGCAATTACAACTTCAACTTGCTGCATTTCTTTGATATCTTTGGCTCCCAATGTACCCATACTTGTTTTTAAAGCTCCTAACAAGTTGTGAGTACCATCATCTAAGCCTGCTGGGCCAGTGAGAATTTGTTCTAGAGTGCCGGTTGTACCGACTTTAATTCGAGTTCCGCGTGGTAAAACTGGGCTGGGTGTTGCCATTCCCCAATGAAAACCGCGTCCTGGTGCTTCAGCAGCTCTAGCAAAGGGTGAACCAATCATCACGCCGTCAGCACCACAAGCAATACATTTACAAATATCTCCACCAGTAATTAGACCACCATCAGCGATTACAGGCACATATTTACCAGTTTGCTGATAATAATCATCGCGGGCGGCGGCACAATCAGCGATCGCTGTTGCTTGGGGTACACCCACACCCAACACACCACGAGAGGTACAAGCAGCCCCAGGGCCAATACCCACTAATACAGCCGCCGCACCAGCCTTGATTAAGTCCAAGGTGACATCGTAGGTAACACAGTTACCCAACACCACTGGTATGGGCATAGAACGGCAAAATTCTGCCAAATCCAGGGTAACTATCGACGCTGGTGATAAATGTGCTGTAGAGACGACTGTAGCTTGAATAAAGAATAAATCTGCCCCAGCCTTAGCAACAACTTCACCAAATTTACTCGCCCCTGCTGGTGTCGCACTTACAGCCGCAATACCGCCTTGTTCTTTAATTTCGTGAATGCGCTTTTCAATTAATTCAGGCTTGATAGGTTCGGCATAAAGTTCTTGCATTAAGGAGACAAATTCATCCTTGCCTACAGAAGCAATCCGATCAAGGATGGGATTTGGATCAACATAACGAGTTTGGATACCCTCTAAGTTAAGCACACCTAATGCACCTAACTGTGACAAACGCACAGCCATACCTACATCAACTACACCATCCATTGCACTAGCAATAATTGGTATATTTCGCTCGATATTGCCAATCCGCCAGCTAGTATCTGCCAAACTAGGATCTAATGTTCTTTTACCGGGGACTAGTGCAATTTCATCAATTCCGTAAGCCCTGCGAGCTGTTTTTCCCCGCCCAAGTTGAATGTCCACGCTGTTAACTTTTATCAAAACTGTTCTAGCTAGGGTATCAAATTATGAGGTGATTTGCAGCGATTTTTTGGCAAGTAACTACAAAGATGTTTCAGGTTATCGTTAGAGCAAAACACGATATGGAAAAGCGCGAACAGGGGAAGAAAGATTTTCTTGTGAATAACTGACTAGATGAGCCTGAGATAATCCAGCAGCAAGATAATTTTGAGGTGATATTCAGTAAGCGATCGCTATTTTTGCTTTCACAATCCCTGGTAATGGAAATTTACCCCAATTTATCTGCGTTTGATCTGTCTATTGTCCAGAACCTCATTCTTACTGTTAATGTTTCAACTAACGATATAATCCAGTATGAGAAAATAATTTTCTATAATAAAATTGCTCAATCTGATTTCGATAATGCTTAACTCTGTCTGTATCGCCCTGCTCATAATCTAAGAAATCAGAAATTAGTATATAACCTGAAATTGTCATTTCTATATCACAACTCACAGCATTTTCGATATAAGTAATTCCCTGACTATCCTGTTTTGACAATAAAATTTTTCCTAATAAAAAATTAGCTGGTGCATGATAAGACTGTTCAGTTAAGAGATTTTGCAGTAAAGGAATAGCCGCATCGCCTCCTCTGATTTCTGCTGTCCAGTTACAGAGGTTCCATTTTTCCTCAAAAGTTAATTTATGAACTTCCGCTTTTTGCTCTAATTCCCATAATTTAGGTTGAATATCTTGGAGGAAAGTATGACGATTTTCCCAGAAGATAATATTAGCTTTTTGCCACTCTTGATTTTTTTGTGTTAAAAGGTTTTCTAAAAAATCTTTGCCAAATAGTTCCTCAGCAGCAGAAGTTGTAATTGCTATGTTTTCATAAGACTGTACATGATATCCTAAAGCATTTAGTCTTTCAGATAAGCAAGGATGAGTGTCACTGGTATCAGTCTTCTCGGCTAAAGCGGCTTTTAACCATCTTTGTTGGCTATCAGCAGGAATTTTGTGATGCAAAGCTTGGGATAACAAGTATATAGCATCAGGGGGTTGTGGAGTCCAATCTGCCTGTTGATATATTTCCTGCCAAAAAGACCTATTGATATATCTGTTTTTGACAGCCATGTTAATTAGTGCCTGAGCAAGATATTGTTCACCTACTAAATCTGCTGCATAGCTATCTGCTGCATATTCATTCATCCGTGAAAGGACAAATGAGTAAGCAGTAAATATAGAGACAAACCAATCAAAAAAGTACCCAAAGACAATAAATCCTAACCCATTCGCTATAAGTATTAAAAAATCAATAATCGCCACTCCAGACTGGGGCTGTTGTTGTTGCTTATACAATTGTTGTAATAATTGAAGCCAGATATAACGAATTCGATAAATCCAACCAGCAAAACGACTATGTTTGCCAGATAAATGTCCAAATTCATGAGCGATAACTGCACGCAATTCCTCTAACGTTAATGCTTGCATCAAGGGCAAACCGAGAATTATATAATTCTCAAACCAGCCAAAAATACCTAAACGCGGTCTTTGCATAACGGCAGCATTGAACTCATTGACTAACAAAATATTGTGGAATTTTGGAGTTTCTAAAATATCAGAGAGTTCATCTACTAATTTAAATAGTTGTGGTACATCACTACGCCGTAACTTTTTTCCTTTAGGTTTAGGAATTCTGACCCAAAGTGAGCGCAAAATATTTACTGATAGTACAATAGCTATGATGAAAGTACATCCTAAAAATAGAGAACCATACTCTTGAGAAGTTGGCTTGATTAAACCAACAGTGACTATGATCCATAACAGAAAAGACAAAATTACCAGAATGTATCCATAACCTATAAATACTAAAAAAACAACACGCTGTTTGAAGTGTTTTGGTTTTTGATAGGCATTACTCTCTAATTTTTGTACTAAGTTATCAAATTGCTCTTGTGTCAGAACCATCAGATTTACTCTAGTAGTTGGATGAAATGTAGCATACTACATAGATAATAAAATCTGAATAACGAAAAAAATATCTGCCAGAAAATGTAATTTGATGTTGGGAAAACTTAGCGATCGCTCAATTGTTTTTTATAGGACTTACAGGCAAAATTAAGGGTTTGGGTAAGGATGTAGGGGTAATGTATGCAAAACCCTTACACCCCTACCCCAGCCTCTACAGATAAACTTTGTGCATCAGTCCTGGGCTAATATAGGAATCCGGTTTGATTTCTGAATTTATTTGTGTAGGTAGGGAATAGGGAATGGGGAGTCGGGATTAGGAAAGAAGCCTGATCTGAATGTACTGATTTTTTTCCCAAATCAAATATGAGTCCTATATTGATCAAGCTTAAGAAACGTGAGCAATAGTAACACCACTACCACCATCAGCTTGTTCTGCTGGTTCGTAACTGCTGACTCGCGGATGTTGTTGCAAAAAGGCGTGAACACCTTGACGCAATTTCCCTGTGCCATGTCCGTGAATAATCCAGATGGGGCCATTCGCTTCGGAAATGGCTTTGTCTAATTCAATTTCGGCATCGGCTACTCGCTTACCCCGCAAATCTACTGTATTTTTCGAGGTACGAATGGCTGGTGCGGCTTGGGGAGGCGGAGTGGTTGGTGCTGGTGTTGGTTTGGGTTTGACAATCGGTTCGGCTTTTTGTCCATCGAGAGATTCGATGTCTTGCAATTTGACTGTCATTTTCATAATGCCGAAGCGGACGTTTAACTCGCCATCTTCATCGGGGGCGGTTAAAACCTCCGCAGTTTGTCCAAATTGGGAAATACGGATGCGATCGCCCACCTTGGGCATAAACCCAATTTTCGGCTTAGGTGCTGGTGCTGGCTGGTATTTCTGAGTAATTTGATTTAACGCATTGGTGGCTTGTTGGGCATCTTGGGCGGTGGGTGTACCTTGTTGCAAGCGGCGAATGACTTGGGCTATTTCACCTTTGGCTTGGGCGATCGCCTGTTGAACTGCCATTTCCTGAGAAACCCGCAATGATTTTTCCCGTTCTTCTAAGGATGCGGCTTTGTCGGAAACTTCTTTATATAACCGTTCCGCTTGTTGTAATAATTTTTGGGCTTCGGCGGCTTTGGTTTCTTGGCGACGGCGTTGGGCTTCTAACCCGGCAATTACTTGGTTAACTTCGTCCGAAGCTTCACCGACTTGGGTTTTGGCATTTTCTACTACTTCTGGTTTTAAGCCTAAACGCAGAGCGATCGCTAAAGCATTAGAACGTCCCGGAATCCCCCACAATAAACGATAGGTTGGTGATAAAGTCGCTTCATCAAATTCTACCGAGGCATTTTCAAACCGCGCATCTTCGTACTTCAGGGCTTTGAGTTCCCCGAAGTGAGTTGTGGCTATGGTTAACTGGGCGTGTTCCGCGAGATATTGCAGAAGTGCGATCGCTAAGGCGCTACCCTCGGCTGGATCTGTCCCTGCGCCTACTTCGTCGAGTAATACGAGGGAGTGGGGAGTTGGGAGTTGGGAGTCGTTTTCTAAAGCATTTAAAATCCGGCTAATGCGGCGGATATGCCCGGAAAATGTTGATAAACTTTGCTGGAGAGATTGTTCATCACCGATATCTGCTAATATCTGGTCAAACCAAGGCATTTCCACAGGTTCGCGGGCGGGGATGAATAAACCCACCTTTGCCATTAAGGCTGCTAAACCGAGGGTTTTTAAGGTGACAGTTTTACCGCCAGTATTCGGCCCCGTAATAGTCACTACCTTAATATGGGGACTAACCAGTAAATCTACAGGAATTACGCCGTGTCCTTGTTCGTGCTGTTGTTGCCAAACTAACAAAGGGTGACGCAACTGGCGTAAGGTGATGATTTCTTTTTCGTCACGGTTAATAAATCTGGGGGGATTTGCTTTTAGCCAGTAACTATAACGCGATCGCGCCGCCGCTAAATCTAAGGTAGTCACAATTGCTAGTAGCCTTTCTAAATCTGGGGTGACGGCTGCGACTTGCTCAGTCAAAACACGACGTATCGCTTCTTCTTCTGCTTGCTCTCGCTTCAACGTTTGTCGCAACTGATTACCCATCGGCACGATAGAATTAGGTTCCACGTACAAAGTCACGCCACTGGTAGAAGTATCGTGAACAATACCGGGAATTACATCTTTGTGACTGGCTTTGACTGGGATCACAAAGCGATCGCCCCGTTGCGTAATTAATTGTTCTTGAACAGCGTTGGATTTTGCTTGTAAAATATTATGCAGTTTTTGGTTAATTTGACTGCGTAATCGCCGCAAATCTTCGCGGATTTCACTCAGCTTTTGACTAGCACGATCAGCTACAGTCCCCCGTTCATCAATACAACGATGGATTTCCTGTTCTAATTCTGGGTAAGTGCGTAAATCGGCAACTAACTCAGTTAATACTGGTATATCTTCTTGGTTATCAATTACACGCCGTAAATTTCTCGCACCAGCCAGGGTAGTTGCGATCGCCAGTAATTCATCGCCAGCCAAAATCCCTCGGAGTTCGGCGCGTTCGATAGAATCGCCAATATCTTGAATACCATCAAAAGATAAGCTTGTAGTCAGCCGACTTTCCAGTTGGTAAACTTCTTTAGTTTGTGCTAATAACTGCTCACTGACTGACTGTGATGTCGGAATTGGTAAATTAGTGGATGCGATCGCCCCTAGCTTAGTAGCCGCAAATGTCGCCAAATGCTGGCAGAGGCGATGCCATTCGAGTAGTTCTAAAGTTTCCGCTTGGATCAAGGCTGCAACATCTAAAAAAATCTTATATAAAATTATCGTAACAACAGAGTCGCCTTTACAGCCAATATCAGATGATGCACTTGCTGGGGTGGGATGGGATAGAGGCGATCGGCTTGAGATTATCAGTACAGCAGTAAAGTAATGTTTTATGCAACGCCATTTGCAAAAGTCAAGTCCAGAAAATTTTGATTAGTCTAATATTTTAGGCTGGAATTAACCTTGATTTTCAACAAGCGTTGATTCATACCTCCTGCGTTAAAGGTTCGCCAGTGAAAAAATTTTCCATTCTTGAATAATTTAATTTTTAGAAGTCCTCACAATCGCAACCAATTCCCGACAGTGTGAAGTAAACTGTTATTTTGAATTCTGTCTCCTGAATTCTGCTGGATTAGCTGTATGGGGTAATAACCATTAACATCTTGCCTGGGAATTGACATAAAATCACAAACAATGAATAATCCTGGGATACAAGGTGCAGTTTTTCAGAGTGATAGCTGAGTACAGCAAACTGTTTACCATCAATTACTTACGTATGCTAGATTGTTTTTTAACAAAAACATACGTGTAGCAATCTCAGAAAAATGAAGTAATATGACAGCTAACTTATGCTGTAACTAGCCGCAGTAGACTGTTGATCAACTTGTTCCAAGTAAAGTTATTTTTAGTATTATGAACGCCTTCCAACCATCAAGACAGCCGTTACAACCTATACAGCAGCCTCGAACTATTCCTCGACCAAAACGGCATCTTCGTCAACGTTCTCATCAAATAATGGCGATTGAAACCACATTCAAGGTAGGAGTGAATTTGGCAATTTTGGGAGCAACTGCATCCGCCCTCACACAACTTCTGCCTTATCATTGGTCACAGCAAGAAAGGTTGCGTGAAGTTCGCACGGAAGTCAAAATCATGGAAGGACGTGTGAGTACTTTACAGGCAGAATTTGTTCGCAACTTTGATCCCCGCCAAACTAAAGCGATCGCTGAACAGCAAGGATATAGATTTGCACCTAATCAGCGCCCAATTGTATTGGTAAATCAAGACGGCAAAGAAATCGATGTCATCAATTCTTTACCCTAAGCAAAGTTTTGCTGGATGTGAGGAATTAGGATGATTGCCATTCTTGGTAACTATTCAGAATCCAGAAGTCAAAAAGGCGAGAGATTATTAATAACCAGCACTATTAGACTGTAGCAATCCTATTTGATGTGTGAATACAAGAGACAAGGTATACAAGTTGATCATTCATTTAGGACTGCTATATGAAAATTTCTATCTAGATTCTGAATACTGAAATTTTGTAATTATTACTATAAATATTTGCCTATATAGATATATACAGAATATATAAATCCAAAATATTAGGAAAATTTAAATACGTAGGAGATATAGGAATCCGGTTTGATTTCTGAATTTATTTGTGTAGGTAGGGAATAGGGAATGGGGAGTCGGGAGTAGGAAAGAAGCCTGATCTGAATGTACTGATTTTTTTCCCAAATCAAATATGAATCCTATATCAGCAACAGCGTAATACATCCGATATTACACCCTTTTCCTACGAGGAAAAGGGCTGATGGTGAGGTCAAAAGCACTCGTCGAATTCACGTTTCTTGAATAATTCGGTGAGATTTTTGTTCAGGTACTATGGAAATATCTTGCTTTTGTGGCTGCATTTTTTTGAAAGAAATTCTAATCAATTGATAAGCACCTTTAGAAGCCAAATTTTCATAATCATCAGGCTGTAAATCAATTCTGACAAGGTTTCTGTGTTCTGCTAAAACCAATAATGAATGTGATTTAGGAGGCGTATTAATTTGATTTTTAATATAAACCACAGCCTCGCTAGTCAATTTGATAAAGTTAACTTGTTGATGACTGTAGAAAACAACACTGGGTTTTTTAAAGCCAACCATGACGATTTCTTCGTTTGGTTGTTTTACCTGAGACAAAACAGCAGAAATTTCTCTTAAAGGCATTTGTCGTTCTTGATCCATCAAAAACATTGCAGGCATCAAAACCACAATCAAAAATGCCACAAACCCCAACAAATTTACACCAATAATTCCTTGCCAACGTCGAGTAATTATTAAAAATGCCACACTGATGGCAGTTAATAACCAAATATAACCCCCTAGTTCTGTAACCCCAGAATTTTCCAAGGTCTGACGAAAGTTAGGCGCGGCTTGATCAGTACCTAGTAACTGGGTGATTTGAAACATCGCCACAGATAAGGCTGAAAACAACACAACATTTGCCCAGCCACTGAACCAGAATAATTTCTGCGGAGTGCGAGAACTAGAAGCAGATGTTGTGGGGAAGCAATCACTCCATAATAAAGCGATTAAAATCGCAGCTGCTGGCATCAGGGGTAAAACATAACTAGGTAGTTTGGTAACAGCAATTGTGAAAAAACCAAACACGCCCAAAAACCAAACCACAGCAAATAAACCTAATTGTTGAGAGCGTTCTTGGCTTTGCCATTGCGATCGCTGCCAAAATTTGAGTCGGACAAAGGCTGCGGGTAAATACACAGAATATGGTGCAAAACCTAACAACACTACCAAAAAATAAAAATACCAAGGGGCTGAATGACCATTGACTACTTCTGTAAAACGGTCGATGTTGTGGTAGCCAAAAAACGAATTAATATAATTCCAGCCATTGTGCCAAATTACCAAGGCATACCAAGGAACTGCTAAAGCAAAGATAATTAGCACCCCTACAAACGCCCGCATTTCGCGCATAACTTCGCGGAACTTGCCCAAGTACAGCAAAAAAGCCAAAATTACGATCCCCGGTAAGACGATACCCACCGGGCCTTTAGTTAAGATTGCTCCAGCAATGAGAACATAACAAGCTAAATACCATTTATTAGGGAGTAGGGAGTGGGAAGTAGGGAGTGGTGTAACTTCTCCTCCACTCCCGACTCCCGATTCCCGACTCCCAGTTTTACTTGCATAGCCCAGAAAGAAACATAACAAAGCGGAAGCTATGCAGCCAGTTAGTAACATATCTGAGACACCTGTTCTACCCCAGACAATCATCTCAGGATTGAGTGCCATGACAGCTGCTGCGATCGCGGCAGTGACGTAACGACGGGTAGGACGCTGAATCTGTTCGGCTGCATCTTGCTTTGCCAGATGCCACTGTACAGTATAAAAAGCCAAACTAATAACCGCAATTGCGGCGATCGCCGAGGGGAGGCGCACCGCCCATTCATTGACACCTATGATTGAGTAGGCAAGTGCCTGACACCAGTAAATTAAAGCAGGTTTATCAAACCGAGTCACACCATTAAAAAAAGGTGTAATCCAATCACCAGTGACAAACATTTGTCGGGATGCTTCCGCAAACAGTGGTTCTGTTTCATCCACTAAGCCCACATTGCCTAAATTCCACCCATAGCCGATCCAACCAATCAGCATCAACCACAAAACCGATAAAGTCACTACTAGAGATGGACGCTGTGCTACCTTGTTGAACCATTGGTCAACAATGTGGAAATTACTCAATTTCATCCTCATTTGGTTATTAGTCAACAGTCAATAGTTATTAGTCGTTAAAAAGAGGGATTTTGTTCTTAACAGAGAGCAGTAAGTGTAGTCAGAACCCCAACTTTTTCAAGAAGTCGGGGTTCTAGCAACATCAAACAGTCATCAACTAAACACTATCATCTATAGACTATCGACTTTTGACTATGGACTGAGTACCAACAGCCATTCTTTCGTTTCAGCATTCCAAGTTGGTAAGGAACTTTCCCCCACAACATAAGGCCCCCAGTAGCGTCGAGAACCATCTTGAGCAAACGCAACTAAAATATCGCCTTTTTCTAGCTTCAGATTGCCATTGGGTAAAGAAAGCAGCAAACCTTTACTACTGCCTTCTTGTGGTGCAAAATCCCAATGGGCAGGAATATCGGTCTGACTAGTAGTTGGACTTTTGCCTTTTAATTGCCTTGCTAACAAAGCTAGACGCACAGGCTGATCAGTTTGATTACTCATCCGCAAAGTACCTTGGTTTTTGGTATTACCAGCCCCATTCGGACGGTTGACCAAAATAGCCTGGACTGTGCTAGTGCTTGGTTCTACTTGGTTAATGGGAATTGTTGTATTATTAGAAACATTTGTCGAAGTAGTTGTAGCATCTAAAATCGGCAATTCTGCATCTTTGTTTGACTGCGGAGTATTAGTAGATGCTGTATCAGATGTATCAGGATTTGTAGTCTCAAATGACACACTTAAATCTAAACATCCCATCAGCAATCCAAGCAGCCCCAAGCAACAAGCCGTAACAGCAGCCTTACGATACACCTGAGATTTCATTTTGATATTGGTTAGAAATAATTATTTGTTTAGTCTTGGCCAAATCTTAGCCTATTCTCTACCTTGAGGAAGAAAGAAATTTGCTGACTTGTCTACAATAGATTCTCGTGAAATGACGTGATGCAATGTATCCTACTTATCATTTCTCTGAAATCACCATTGGCATGAATGATTACTTTAATTTTACTGAAAGACGCTGGCTATATGTGATTGTTCCGTGAGCTTTTCCCGTGGGTTCTCAATTTTAAGCAAATGATATTACATAAATCTAAATATGAAACAGTATAATTACAGATAAAAGTTTTTTGCTAGGGCGTAGTCTGAACAACAAGATATCTGTTGTCAAACCCTGAGAAATTTGGGAGGAAAAATATTTACATTTTTTAACAATTCTTGATTCAGGATGGCAGAGTCTTTCTGTTCAGCCTTTCTTCCCACTCCCCGACTATATTATAGCGTTTCTCATTCTAGTGAAGTACAAGCAAGAATAATTAACCGCAGATGGACGAAGATGGGCGCAGATAAATTTGTACCTCAGTAGACTAGGAAAGGCTATAATCGTATTTGATTGGTGAAAATCGAGAGGCTCAGATCCCCGACTTCTTGAAGAAGTCGGGGATCTTTTGGTTCAGTAATGATTTAGGACTGCTATATTAGGAAATCAAACCGGATTCAGATAATATTCAATTAATCTGAATAATTGAGAATATTTGATGAATGCAAAATACACGAATTAATAATTTACTAGATGCTATTGCTAGTAGTCTCAGCCAAATATTTCGGAATCCTTGGCGTAGATTGTCGCTACTAATTATTAGTTTTTTGTTTGGCTTTTTTCTAGGAACAGCTATTTCGACAATAGCAGGACAAAAAGCAGAATTAGATATTTTTGTTGCAGCGTTTCTAGTGATGTTAACCGAGGTTACTAGCCGAATATTTTACAGTCGGGGCTTGTTTAGCAGAAGGGCGCTTTGGGTAGATTCTCTAAATACTCTCAAGGTGGGTTTTACCTACAGTTTGTTTGTCGAAGCCTTCAAGTTAGGCTCATAGAAAAATTGGTCATTGCTGCTTTTGAGGAAAATTATCGATGTATTCTTGGTTGGGGGAGATTATAGCAGAGGAGGTCTCAGAATCAACTTGGCAGCAAGCAAAAGCCGCAGCACTAGCTGATATTTCAAGGGCGAAAGCATTTGGGATCACATCAGCAAATGTGGATGTGATGATCCAAGCCCGATCGCAGTTACTCAAATCTGTACTGCCAGATTTTCGGCAATTTTACCAAACTAACTTGCGTGCCGACTATGAAGCCATGTTAGCGGTGTTGTGGGATTTATGGCTACCTCTGGGAATGAAATTAGCCGCACACCGTCAAAGCCTCAACCGTCCTTTGATTCAAGGAATTTTAGGAGTCCAAGGTACAGGCAAAACTACTATGTGCCAAGTTTTATCCTTGATTCTCCAGCAGTTGGGATACCGCAGTTTAAGTTGGTCGTTAGATGACTTATATAAAACTTATAGCGATCGCCTAATTTTATTACAGCAAGACCCCCGCTTGATTTGGCGGGGGCCTCCAGGAACCCATGATGTAGATTTGGGTTTAAATGTTTTAGAACAAATTCGTCAAGGCGAAACTTCTGTTACGGTTCCCCGGTTTGATAAATCCCTTTATGCTGGTGCAGGCGATCGCACCACTGCCGAAATTGTTACCAATATAGATATCGTATTATTTGAAGGTTGGTTTGTTGGTGTCCGACCTATCGACCCCAAAGCCTTTGAAATTACGCCACCACCAATAATTACCGATGCAGACAAAGCATTTGCTCGTGACATGAATCAGCAACTGAGCAATTATCTGCCATTGTGGGATTGCTTAGATAGCTTGATTTTGTTGTATCCTACCGATTATCGCAGTTCCTTAGAATGGCGCAAACAAGCAGAACAACAGATGGTAGCGGCTGGTAAATCGGGAATGAGTGACTCACAAATTGAAGAATTTGTCAACTATTTTTGGCGATCGCTCCATCCAGAATTATTCCTCAAACCGATGCTGCGATCGCCTTCAGTTGCTGATGTGGTAATTGAAATTTGTCCAGATCGGACTTTTGGTGCAGTTTACCAAACTGAGTGCTGAGTGGGAGTAGACAAGGTAGAGGGGGGAGACAAGGTAGAAATCTTGCTTCCTTGTCCCCCTTGTCCCCCTTGTCCCCCTGCCTCCTGCCTCCTGCCTTCCCACAAATATCATGCACCCCAACGAGGCAGCGAAAAATTAGCAGATACTTGCTTGGTAGACTGGCGAAAGCGATCGCGTCCTTCGATTTTGGCCTGATATAAAGCGCGATCGGCGGCAGAAATTATATCTTGAAAGTCAGAACCAGGTTGAGGGATATCCTCGGCGACACCAGCACTAATGGTTACATAAGCACTAACTTGGGAATTGCAATGGGGAATTGCCAACTGCCGCACCACGGAGCAAATTTTGTCTGCCAAAATTGCGGCTCCCTGCATCTCGGTTTTGGGTAGAATCACAGCAAATTCTTCCCCACCATAACGAGCGACTAAATCGGCGGGGCGTTTCACACTTTCTTTGATAGCTTGTGCTACTTTTTGTAGACAGCGATCGCCTGCCCGATGTCCATAGGTATCGTTGTAAGATTTAAAGTAATCCACATCACATAAAATCAAAGATAACGGTAATTGCTCCCGCGCCATTCGCTGCCACTCTTGGGAAAAATATTCTTCAAACTTTCTCCGACTGGCAACTTGAGTTAAACCGTCAATTGTGACTAGTCTTTGTAATTCTTGGTTAGCGGCTTCGAGTTGTTGTTGTAGCTGAGATTGTTTAATCAAGCGTTTGACTCGTTGGCGCAACACAGGCCAGTGAATTGGTTTAGTCACATAATCAATTGCACCTGCATCAAAGGCATGATCAACTGATTCTTGATCTTCCAACCCCGTAATCATTAATACTGGTGTATGCTTGCCTGGCTCGAAAGATTGCAACCGCAGACAACACTCAAATCCGTCCATACCGGGCATAATGGCATCTAGTAATACTATTTGGGGTTGCAGTTGCTCAAACAAGATTAATGCTTCTACACCATCACGGGCTTCGGCGATTTGATAGCCTTCTCGCTCTAAAGCTAGTCGTAGTTGGGTACGGATAAACGGTTCATCGTCAACAATCAAAACTAGAGATTGGTTTTTTTGAAAGATGGTTGTCACGATCCCGCCTCCAGTTCTAATTGCAATTCTGTTTTGACTTGCTCATACTCTTGCTGAAGTTGTGACAAGATGTCTGCACATCCTGAAAAATCATGACTTCTGCCTTTAGCCTCTAACTGCTTACACAGTTTGCTAAGATTAGTTGCGCCCACAGAAGCACTACTAGACTTGAGTTTGTGAGCAGTTTTCCACAAAGTTTCGGCATCTTCAGCTACTACAGATGCTTGAATTTCTTGGATGAGTTTGGGGGCTTCGGAAAAATAACAGTGCAGAAGTTCCTGTAATGCCGCCTGATCTCCTGCTAACATCTGACGCAAAGACTGTAAAACTTTGTGATCAATTGCAGATATTACTAAATTTGGTGTTTTGGGTTGGCGGGGGCTGAAATTTTGGATTTGTTTTGGTGCTTTGATCAACGCGCTCGGCTGACATTTACTCAGGGCTTGGACTAACTCTGCCATTTGTATGGGCTTGCTGATGTAATCATTCATTCCCGCCGCCAAACAAGCTTCGCGATCGCCGCGCATCGCGTTGGCTGTGATTGCAATAATATAAGGACGAACACTCGCTGCCCATTGCTGAGAAATAATTTTACTGGTTTCTAGTCCATCCATTTCTGGCATGTGAATATCCATCAACACTACATCATAGGGTTGATGTTGTAAGGCTTGAATCACTTCGCGCCCATCTGCTACCACATCTGCTTGGTAGCCCATTTTTTGCAACATCAATATTGCTACTTTCTGGTTTACCAAGCTATCTTCCGCAACTAAAATCTTGAGAGGGACTTTTTTTGCTAAAGCATCACACCTGCAACTCTGAGAAGGTGCAGTATCAGATGTTAGCAAGCGATCGCCACAAGTATGAGTCAAAATGTAGTGGAGTTGGGATTGTTTGATTGGTTTAGTCAAACACACTACTAACCCCAGATCATCAAATTCTGGACTAATTTCTGGTGAGCCTAAAGCAGTTAATAATATTAAGGGCAGATTTTCTCCCCCAGGCTGTTGCCGAATTGTTTGTGCTAATTGAAGCCCGTCAATATTGGGTATGGGTAGATCCAGAATGGCAACATCAAACTGAGTTCCCTGGGACAGCAAACTTAAAGCAGCCTCACCGGATTCGGCAATATATGTTTGCATTTGCCAAAACTGCACTTGCAAGCTGAGGATTTTACTGTTGGTAGGATGAGCATCTACAATTAACAGCCGCTTACCAGCCAAAGGAGTCAAGGCTGTTGTGATTTCTCGTGATGCGTCATCGGTAATAATTTTGCTGGTAATGGTGAAGTAGAAGGTAGAACCATCATCAAAGGAAGTCGCAGAAACAGGCTTGTTACTCTGCCATCCAGAATCGGGATGACCACCAATACAACCACGACTCTCCACCCACAAACTACCATTCATCATCTCACTTAGGCGCTGGCTAATCACCAGTCCCAGCCCTGTACCGCCATAAAGTCTCGTCATTGAGGGGTCAGCCTGGGTGAAGGGTTGAAACAGCCTTGCCATTTTCTCCGGGCTGATCCCAATACCTGTATCTTGGATGCTAAAGAGAATTGAGCAGCTAGTTTCTTGATTTTGAGTTTCTATGTGGTTGGCGTAGACAGAAAGTACAACTTCTCCTTGTTGGGTAAATTTAATGGCATTGTTGAGCAAGTTCATTAAAACTTGGCGTAAGCGGGTAATGTCGCCAATGATTTGTGTGGGAACCTGGGGATGGATGAGATAAATTAGCTCGATTTGTTTTTGGGCGGCTTTGGGCGCGAGAATGTCAATGACTTGTTCTACACAAGCTTTTAAGTCAAAGGGTTTTTCTTCGAGTTCTAGTCTGCCGGATTCAATTTTGGAGAAGTCAAGAATATCGTTGATGATGGTGAGTAACGCGTCTCCACTGGTATGCACTGTTTCAACAAAGTCGCGTTGTTGGGGATTTAAGTCTGTATCTAATAACAGTTCTGTCATCCCAATGACTGCATTCATGGGGGTGCGAATTTCATGACTCATCATGGCCAGGAATTCACTTTTGGCTCGGTTGGCGGCTTCGGCTTGACGTTTTGCTTGTTCTAGAGCAGAGTTTTTCAGGGAGAGTTCTTGGCGTTGGCGGGTTTCTTGTTCTAATAAATGGGCTTGGGCGAGGGCAATGCCGACTTGGGCGGCGACGGCTTCTAGTAATTCAATTTCTGCGGTTGTCCATTGGCGAAAATAGCTGCACTGATGTAAGCCGATCGCACCATTGGGTTCTCCTTGATATGATGTGCGGACTGCTAACATAGACTTTAAGTCCATTGCTCGACACATTGCTTGGGCAGTTTGGAGTAAAGGATCAGCGTACACATCATCAGAAGCGATCGCTTTATCCTCTCGCATCATCTGTTCAGTATGAGGATTACCAATGACAGCAATTTCCACTGTTTCCTGACAAGTGTAGGTGGGAAAATTATTATACTCTGCAACCAAGGGAATATTTGGTGTAGGTTCACTTATATAAGCGTGAATTAGGCAACGTTCCACTTGAAATGCTTGGCCAATCTGCACGGCGGCGGTGGCAAAGATGGCTTTACTATCGAGGCTTTGGCGGATTTGTTGGGTGATTTGTTTTAATAGCAGTGTTTGATGCAATTGTCGTTGCAAGGCTTGTTGGGCTAATACTCGTTCGGTGATGTCATGGTTAAAACTCACAATGGCAATGGGTTCGCCTTGCTCATCTTGTAAGAAAATAACTGTAGTTTCACAAATGCCTTGACTGCCATCTTTGCGGATAAATTCAATTTCTCCAGACCAACGGCCATGTTGGTGAATATCTGGCAAAATCTGGGGTATGACTTTGGCAAAGGCGGCTGGTGTATACAAAATACTGGTGGTTTTGCCTAAAATTTCCGCTTTGCTATAGCCAAACATCCACTCAGCTGCACCGTTCCAGTCGATAATTTTGCCTGTTAAATCGGTGATGATTACGCCATCGTACATGTTCTCAAAGATCAGGGCTTGGCGCTGTAGGTTTAATTCGGCTTGTTTGCGATCGCTAATGTCGGTGTGAATCCCAATAAAATGAGTTAGCCTACCAGTCTCATCGTGAATTGGGGAAATACTCAATTCATTCCAAAATAAGCTGCCATCTTGGCGGTAGTTCCGTAACAAGACTTGGCAACTCTTACCTGTTTTCATCGATGCTTGCAGTTGTTGAATGGCTGGCTGTTGGGGGTCTGTACCAGGCAAAAAGGCACAGTTATAGCCAATAATTTCTGTCGCACTATAGCCTGTGATCATTTCAAAGGCCGGGTTGACGTAGATAATTGGTTGATTGGGCAGTCTCGCATCTGCAATTGTAATCCCATCACTGGCCGCCGCTAAAGCACGTTCCCGTAATCTTAAGGTTTCTTCTACAAGCTTTAAATCGGTAATCTCAAACATAAACCCCCTAAGTATCACGGGGGTTCCAATGTTCTTGACCACATTCACAATATTTCGCAACCACACAACTCGCCCATTGGCGGTTAACATTCGGTATTCAAATTCCCGATTTTCTCCCTTAGCTACAGTTTCTTGATAAATTCCCATCGCTTGTTCCCGGTCATGGGGATGCAAATGATTTAGCCAAAAATTTTCTTGGTACCATTCTTCTATGGGATAATTCAATAAAGCTTCTACCTGTGGCCCTACATAGGTAAATCGCCAAGTTTTGATATCAAATTCCCAAGGAATAACTTTGACTGTTTCCAGCAATTCTCTGAGGTGGTTTTCACTGGCGCGTAAGGCAATTTCGGTTTTTTTCTGCTCACAAATGCGGTTGGCTAGTTCTTGATTGATGCTGGCTATGTGCTGATTGCGTCGTTCACTACTCTGAGCAAAATAAATCAATAATGTTAATGTGCCAGCAATGATTAGCCCAGAAACTAAGACAACTAATGGCAGTGGCGATCGCAAGTTAGTTAATAATTCTAAAGAAGGATAAACTATCAGTTGCCAGTTGATTCCATATAAGTCCAAATTAACTGTTTTTTGCCAATCTAATAGCTGTGTTGGTAAAAAATTCTGTCCGTAAATTAACTTGCTATTCTCGAAGATTTGAATTTGATAACCTTGGGGTAAATGCAATATTGCATCTATTAACGATTGCACTTGAAAAATCCCCACAATCAAGCCATCAAACTGCTCCCCAATCCACAAGGGTAAATATGCAAAAAATCCTGGCTTGTCTTCAAAAAGCTCAAATGTCGGTGTAAAAATTGTTTGGCGGCTGTTGCGTGCTGTTTCTAGTGCTATGCGGATTTGAGGTGTTGGGCTGGTTATTAAAGTCTTGGTAACTTGATGGCTGACTTCGGGTACAGTCCATTGCAGACGCAATAATGGATCAATCCATCCCAAGGTTTGGTAGCCACCGAAGTCTTGTATGTAAGCTGCTGCTTCGGTTCGCCAATTTTGCCGATCTAAAGCCTCATGCAGTTGCCAGTGTTTTCCCATGCGCTCTAGTGCTAAAATCCGCATATTTACTTGGGCAGTTAATTCGGTTTTAATGGCGATCGCTTGTTGTTGAACCATCTGCTGAATATGGTATTGCTCTTCAACCACTAGCCTCTGCCAAAGCACAAATACTGCAATTGATACAACAATCCCCACTAGGAATGGCAGCAACTCTCGTTTGCTGAAAATTTCTCTTGCTGGAAATTGATGATATCTGTGCTGCCTAACCACTTATTCATCCTCTAGCACTTTCAGCATTTGTTTGAATGATTATTACTTTAAAATTTATGAATATTTATTTTACAATATCGACATTTTTTAAAATAGAATTTTATTGTATTTTTGTAATCCAATAATTAAATTTTGCTTACATTTTTCCGTCCGAAACAACCGAATTTTCCTCTGGTAAATAAAAAGATTTATTTTTAATAAAAAAATATTAACAAAATTTTATTGTTCGCAATTAGTATTTTTTATTTTTGTTAAACTCGGCATTTTCACAACAACACCTATCATGTTATTAACCATATATTTGCTCAGTTTGACTAATAAAACTGAGTGAATTGAGTTTATCAACTTGATAATTGCTGTTAAGTTAAAAGGTAAAACATGAAAAGCAAATTTAAGAGTTAAGACGCAAAATCCATGAAAAAATTGTCTTGATGTCTAGCATATTTACTACATAATTTACCAGACTATTCCGATTTATCATACCTAAATTCATATATTTTGAAGAATAAAGCATAACAATAAATCTTTGTAGTGAGTTCTTAGCTTTCTACCTCATTACTTGGGAAAATACTGTAGCATTAATAACAATATACATATAGGACTAATATTTGATTTTTGAACAGATACGTAGGGTGTGTTAGCGATAGCGTAACGCACCTGCTACCAAGGCTTTTGGTGCGTTACGGCTTACGCCTAACACACCCTACATCTACTTAGATTTTTTCAGAAATCAAATCGGATTCCTATATAACATCCGGTGTGATTGCCAAATTTACTTGTGTATGTTTAAGAAGTCAGGAGTCAGAAGTTGGTAAATCAAGGTTTATCTAGACTATAAGTCATAACACTTTGACTACTTCTGACTTCTGTATCTGTGTAAGTATTCAGTACCCAGGAGTCAGAAGTCATAATTTAGAGGTATTTAGTAGATTAGTAAATTGATTCATCAAATAATTCACATCATTCTTCAACCCTTCTGGCTTCTGGATTCTGACTCCTGAATTCTTACTTCTATTGTTTAGTTTGAATTTGATCAATTAAATCTCTAAAAGATTGCCAGTCATCTGCCTCAACTATTGGTTGCCAAATCGATTCAATTACAGGTCTAAGTAGTACAGTTTGAGGATTGTGCTGAGATAGATTCTGGGCTATATTTACCATTTCATCTAAATCAAAATGATTTAAGATTTTATGGTAGAGGATGCACCAACTATCAAAAATACCTGAAGTATCTGCGGTGGGTACAATTTCTGAATTGTTAAGTACGCCTGCTGGGTCATCTCGCCATTTAGCAGAAAAAGTCCGAGCCATTTCAAAGAAAAATAGATGATAACCAACTTGACTTTCTTTTAAGAATTTTATTGTTAATTCTAAAAGCTCATCAGCTTCGGGATGATTCAACTCCTCAAAACCTAACTTTTTCAACATTAAACGGCGATATTCTGCACCATAATAATGATCAAAGCTGGCTAATCCCGCTTGCATATCAGCTATGTCAATAATTGCCTTTAATGGTTCTTGCAACATTTCTAAATTCCATTGACAAATACCTGGCTGATAACCGTAACAATAGCGTTTGTAATAGTCGAAATATGCCGCAGTAAAATAGGGGTCGTAGGTGGGAATAAAAGCATAAGGGCCATAGTCAAAACTTTCCCCAGTAATTGACATATTGTCAGTATTCAGCACACCATGACAAAAACCGGCAGCCATCCACTGCGCCACTAGTTCAGCAACTCGCTGGACTAACTCTGCATAAAATAAGGCGTATTTATCTGTTTGATTGACTAAGTGGCGATAGTAATATTCAATTACATGGTCTAAGAGCTTTTGAGTTAAATCAGGACGCTGTAAATAATGGAATCGCTCAAACGTACCAAAGCGAATGTGAGAACTACTCATTCTCACCATGACTGAGGAACGGGTGGGGGAAGGTTCATCACCACGCCACAAAGATAAACCAGTTTCAATCATACTGAGACAGCGTGAGGTACGAACTCCCATTTGATGTAAGGCTTCGGCTGCTAAAACTTCCCGCACCCCGCCTTTGAGTGTCAGCATTCCGTCGCCACCACGAGAGTAAGGTGTTCTACCAGAACCTTTAGTCCCGAAATCGTATAATTCGCCGTTAGTAGCGCGGACTTGACCGTAGAGAAAGCCTCTACCATCGCCTAGTTGCGGGTTATAGGTACCAAATTGATAACCGTGATAGCGTAGTGCTAATAAAGGTTTGCGTCCTTGAAATTTGCCAAAGGCGGTAATAAAATCCTCATCGGTCACGGCTGGAGGATTTAGCCCTAAATCAGATAACAGTGCATCATTCCGCCAACGCAAAATATGTTGGGGGAATTCCTCTGCTGCTACTTCGTCGTAGTAATCATCACCCAAAGATTCTAAGGCTGGTTCGTAGTTGAGGGTGAGCAAAGGATTAAGAGAATTTTCTTGGTTGGGAGTTTCAGCCAGAGTCATTACGCGCCAATTTAAAAGGATTATTCTCTTCATCCTACCTCTGACATCAGCAGAGGGTGTTATGAAACAGAATTCAGGAGTCAGGAGTCAGAATTCAGAATTGAATTCTGTTACCAAATTTTAAATTAGCTTGTATTCAACTAGTTGCAGGTCTTTTTTGCCCACAGACTGCATTCTGACTCCTGAATTCTGACTTCTGAATTCTTCTTCAACTTGTTGCTTTGAGAACTGCACGCAGACCAAAATGATCGGATGGATAGATTTTCCCGGCTGTACCTGGGACTGGTTCACAAGCGAATAAGTCAATTGACTGTGGTTGCCAATCATGGTTTTGACTTCGCAGTAAAATGCGATCAAGCCTCACGGGTATTCCTTGTAAACTCATCAATGCTGCTAAGGCGTTGCGTTGGGGATCAAATGTGTAACCTGGTGTATGGGGGTTGAGTTGTTGCCAGATATCGATACACCCAGCACTTGTTATTATGTCTTCTTGTTCGTTACCGCGCGTATTAAAGTCACCAGCTATTAAGCTACTTCCGGGGAGGGTTTGGAGATATGCAAGTATGGTGGTTAGCTGATGTTGGCGTTTTTCTAGGGCATTTTGAGAGCGATCGCTTGTTAAATGCACAACGGCAATATGCAATAATTGGTCATTAATTTCACAACTCCCTACCAATACCCGCTTGCGTCCCCAAAATTGATGCTCAACCATTGTAAAAGGCAGACGCGATAATAATAAGTTACCGTAAGGTCGCACTGTTACGGCTGCACTGGATTCAGAAATGTAATAATTGCGTACCCAAGTTTGTGATAAAAGTAACTCTAATAAATTTGGTGTCGCTTCTTGAATAGCAATAATGTCAGCGTTACATTGACTTAACTCCTCAACAATTACTGGTAATCTTTTTTCGATAGCGATTTTATCTTTTTCGTAGAGGTCACAAAGAACGTTAAAACTGGCAATTGTCAAAGTTCCTAAATTGACGGCGGTGGCTTTTTGTGTATTTGGTTGCCAACCTGGAATATCGTATTTATAAACGGGTAGTGGCGTGAATATCTGCTTTGCTGGTTTTGACATCTGCGCTTTTTCCCCATTATCTATAGACAGAAAGCAATCATTAGCATCAATAATTATCAATTATTTCAAGTACATTTCATTGTGAAGCCAAAATATAAGATTTAGACAATAGTACGCATTATAAATTATTGATGGTTAATGACATAAATTAAGCTTTTCTAGGTTCATCATTGAATCAAGTGAATTGTTATCATCAATAACCTCCCATACATTGCCATTATTCGTTGACTTGGCCGCCCATAATAAATTTTTACTTATATGATCAATCTAATATTTATTTAAGAATCAGGGGTTAAGAGTTAACCAATTTGGTTTTAAAACCTGTAAACTAAGTTTCAACGAATCAAGTGATACCCAAATCACCCTCTGAAAACCAAGTAATTATTTCTAGTTAGTTATCTCAGCCTTTGATTAGAAATAGTCGGTATGAGTTAACTAGTTTGAATATAGCTCGAAATTATTTTGTAATTACCACAAGCGAGATTATCTTCGACTTGCGTTAATTGTCATGCCTAAAAAATTTTAAATTCACTTTTGAGGAGACATATATGACAGAATTTTTTAACCAAATTTCGCGGCGAAAATTTATCGTCACTGCTGGGGCTTCTGCAAGTGCGGTATTTCTCAAAGGCTGTTTAGGAAACCCCCCAGATAGCTTGACTGGTGGTAGTTCTCAGTCTGCGCCAACTGCTCAAACTGTGGCAAATATTAGCCCAGACCAAGCACCAGAAACTGATACTGTTAAGTTAGGATATGTGCCGATTGTCGAGGCTGCACCATTAATTATTGCCAAAGAGAAAGGCTTTTTTGCGAAGTATGGGATGACCAAAGTAGACCTTTCTAAACAAGCTTCTTGGGGTTCTGCGCGGGATAACGTTGAAATTGGTGCTGCGGGTGGTGGGATTGATGGTGGACAATGGCAAATGCCCATGCCACATTTAATTACCGAAGGTTTAATTACTAAGGGAAATCAAAAAATCCCGATGTATGTTTTGGCGCAGTTAATTACACATGGAAACGGGATTGCGATCGCCAGTAAACATGCTGGTAAAATTGGTCTGCAAGTTGCTCAAGCTAAGTCTTTATTTGCAGAACTCAAATCTTCTACACCATTCACGGCTGCATTCACCTTCCCCCACGTTAACCAAGATTTGTGGATTCGTTATTGGTTAGCGGCTGGTGGTTTAGACCCCGATGCAGATGTCAAACTCCTGACTGTACCTGCGGCGCAAACTGTCGCCAACATGAAAACCGGGACAATGGATGCGTTTAGTACTGGCGACCCCTGGCCTTATCGCATTGTCAGAGATAAAATCGGTTTCATGGCAGCGTTAACCGCAGAGATTTGGAAAAATCACCCAGAAGAATACTTAGCCATCCGGGCTGACTGGGTTGATAAAAATCCCAAAGCCACCAAAGCAATTTTAAAAGGCATCATGGAGGCGCAACAGTGGTTGGATAACTTTGACAACCGCAAAGAAGCCGCCGCAATTCTCGCAGGGAGAAATTATTTCAACTTACCCACACCGGAAATTTTAGCAGACCCATATCAAGGTAAATATGACATGGGTGATGGTCGGAAAATTGACGATAAATCAATGGCTGCTTATTACTGGAAAGATGAAAAAGGTAGTGTGTCTTATCCCTACAAGAGTCATGATTTGTGGTTCATAACTGAAAACGTGCGTTGGGGATTCTTACCCAAAGATTACCTCGCCAACAATGCAGCGAAGGCTAAAGAACTAATCAATAAAGTTAACCGCGAAGACATTTGGAAAGAAGCGGCAAAAGAAGCAGGTATCGCGGCGGCGGATATTCCCACAAGCACATCTCGCGGCGTAGAAGAATTTTTTGATGGGGTGAAATTTGATCCTGAAAATCCAGAAGCATACCTCAAGAGTCTCAAGATTAAAAAAGTAAGTGTTTAACAATTTTAGATTTTAGATTTTAGATTGAATAGTTCCTCAATCCAAAATCAAAAATTTAAAATCTAAAATTCGGAGAGTCATTAGTTAATTGAGAGAAAAATCATGACAATTGCACAGAAAAGACCAAGTAGCCCCAGATTAGATAATAGTTTTATCGCGCAACTGCAAAAACAATTGCCGAATATTGTACCGCCGACGATCGCAATATTAATCTTCCTCGGACTGTGGCAATTATTTGCTTGGACTCCTGGTGCCACATTGCCAGGGCCAATTCAGGTAGTGCAAGATACTTGGGTACTCATTTTCTGGCCTTTCTATGACAGAGGCGGTATTGATAAAGGTCTATTCTGGCAAATTTTAGCTAGTTTGCAACGGGTAGCTATTAGTTACACATTAGCGGCGGTGGTTGGTATTGGCTTGGGCATTTTGATTGGTGTGAATCAAACCATGTCCAAAGCTTTAGACCCACTGTTTCAACTATTAAGAACTGTACCTCCTTTGGCTTGGGTTCCTATTTCCTTGGCTGCATTGCGCCAAAACGAACCAGCAGCATTATTCGTAATTTTCATCACCGCAATTTGGCCTATCTTAATTAACACTGCGGTTGGTGTAACTCAAATTCCCCAAGATTACAACAACGTTGCTAAAGTTCTGCAACTCAGCCGCAAAGAATACTTTATTAACATTTTGATTCCGGCAGCGTTACCTTACATCTTTACTGGCTTAAGAATTGCGATTGGTTTGGCTTGGTTAGCGATTATCGCGGCAGAAATCGTTATGTCTGGTATTGTCGGTATCGGTTTCTTCATCTGGGATGCTTACCAAAACAACGACGTGAGTGAAGTAATTTTAGCTCTGGTTTATATCGGTGTCGTTGGTTTATTACTCGACAAGTTCATGGCTTGGTTACAAAACCTGATTTTACCAGCAGAACAAAAGTAGGTTACAGGTTAGAGGTGACAGGTTACAGAGCAAGAATCTATAACCTGTCACCTGTCAACTGTCACCTTTCCCCATTTCACACTTCAGACTTTATACTTCAGACTTTAAAGCCATGTCAGTATTCGTTGCTGTTGATCAAATTGATAAGGTATTTAATTTAAGTGGCGGTGGTCAATATATTGCTTTAAAAGGTATTGACCTGCAAATTAAAAAAGGTGAGTTTGTTTCTTTAATTGGTCACTCTGGTTGCGGTAAATCCACATTATTAAATATGATTGCGGGTTTGGATTTGCCGACGGAAGGTATTGTGACACTGCAAGGACAAAAAATCACCAAGCCAGGGCCAGACCGGATGGTAGTATTCCAAAATTATTCGCTGTTACCTTGGCGGACAGTGAGAGAAAATATTGCCTTAGCGGTAGACTCGGTAATGAATGGTTTACCTGCGGCAGAACGTAAGGCAATTGTTGAAAAACACATAGATATGGTGGGTTTGCGTCCCCACGCCGACAAGCAGCCAGGAATGTTATCCGGGGGACAGAAACAACGGGTAGCGATCGCACGCGCCTTGGCAATCCGTCCTAAACTATTACTGTTAGATGAACCCTTCGGTGCGTTGGATGCTCTAACACGGGGTAACTTACAAGAACAGTTAATGCAAATCTGCGAAGAAAATGAAGTCACTGCGGTAATGGTGACTCACGACGTAGACGAAGCTGTGCTGTTGTCTGACAGAATTGTGATGTTGACCAACGGCCCCGAATCGAAAATCGGCGACATCCTAGAAGTTGATATCCCCCGTCCTCGCAAACGGATGGAAGTAGTGGAACACCCAAGCTACTACAGCTTGCGGAGTGAAATGATTTACTTCCTCAACCAGCAAAAACGCATTAAGAAACTCCGGGCGCGGAAAACAGCAGCCATTTCTCGCCACGGTTTAGAAAAAGTTAACTTAGAAATTGGCTTCCTACCCCTCACCGCCTGCGCCCCCCTCGCTGTGGCTAAAGAAAAAGGTTTCTTTGCCAAGCATGGTTTAGATGAAGTTAACTTAGTCCGGGAAACTAGCTGGCGGGGTATCGTTGACGGGATCACAGGCGGTTATATAGATGCAGCCCAAATGCCTTCCGGGATGCCAATGTGGTTAACCTTGGGCGGGTATAAAAACCAACCCCTCCCCGTTGTTACCGCCCTCACCATGACCCGCAACGGTAACGCCATCACCTTAGCCAAACGCTTTTATGATGAAGGTGTCCGCACCTTATCAGACTTCAAAAATTACCTCCTCCGCACCCGCGAACAACGCCACACAATGGGCGTAGTTCATCCCGCCTCCATGCACAATATGTTGCTACGTTATTGGTTGGCAGCTGGTGGTATTGACCCGGATACGGATGTGGATATGCACATTATTCCACCCGCCCAGATGGTCGCTGACTTGCAAAACAAGAGTATTGACGGTTACTGTGTGGGTGAACCTTGGAACTATCGCGCCGCCGTGGAAAATGTCGGCTTTACCATCGCCACAGACTTAGAAGTTTGGTTAGGACACCCCGGTAAAGTTCTCGGTGTGCGGGAAGATTGGGCAGAAATGTATCCTAATACCCATATTGCTTTAACCAAAGCGTTGTTAGAAGCCTGCCAATACTGTGCAGATCCCCAAAATACCGAAGAAGTTAGAAGAATTGTGGCGGGGAGAGAATATGTCAGTACTGATTTAGACTACATCCAGCTAGAAGACCCGGATAACCTGACTTGTGACATAGATCATCCCCTACGAGACTACGCCCACCACCAGTTTTACTCTGATTCGGCTATTAACCGCCCCAGCCGTACAGAACAAATTTGGATTATGACTCAGTTGGCGCGTTGGGGTGATACTCCCTTCCCCAGAAACTGGGTAGAAGTTGTCGAACGAATTTGTCGGGTGCGCGTCTTCAGTACCGCCGCGCGGGAATTAGGTTTAGATATCAGCTACACTCGCCAACCAATTCAATTATTTGATGGTATGCCTTTTAATGCTGATGACCCCATTGCCTACCTCAACAGTTTAGACATTAAACGCGACTTTTCTATTGCTGAAGTCATCCTCGATGCGCCCATTAGAAGAATTGCGTAACTGACGGTTGAGCCTCAGAACTTCATTGTTGAAGATAAAAGGTTCATTCACCAAGTTCAGAACCTCATTCATGTCAAATTACCCCCCTTAATCCCCCCTTATAAAGGGGGGAAACAAGAAAATCTAGTTCCCTCCCCTTTACAAGGTTACGGTGTACACACAAGTCGAATTACCCCCCTTAATCCCCCCTTTCCAAGGTGGGAAATAAGCAAATCTAGTCCCCTCCCCTTTCCAAGGGGAGGGTTAGGGTGGGGTAATTTTAAGACTGGTAGTAATTCCATAACTTGTGTGTACACGGTAGCTTTACAAGGGGAGAGTTAGGGAAGGGTAAAACTTCAGACTTCAGACTTCACACTTCACCCCCATTCCCCGCCATGCAAAACCGCAATTTTTCTACCGTCACCAACACTTCTAGAAAACCCTTACCAACCTTGACAGATAACAGCAGAGCTTTCCTCGAAATCAGAGATGTCAGCAAAGTTTACCCCACCAAGAAAGGCCCCTTTACTGTACTAGATGGGGTGAATCTCCAGGTAAACCAAGGTGAATTTATTTGTGTGATTGGTCACTCTGGTTGTGGCAAATCTACACTGCTAAACATGGTGTCTGGGTTTAACTTTCCTACAACTGGACAAGTGTTACTGGAAGGTCAACCCATCACTAAGCCAGGCCCAGACCGGATGGTTGTGTTTCAAAACTACGCCCTGTTACCTTGGCGGACTGCATTTGAAAATATTTACTTAGCGGTGAATGCAGTTTACCCCAACAAAATAGAAGCGGAGAAAAGAGCAATTGTTCGTGATCATTTGGCAATGGTGGGACTGGCTGACGCAATGGAGAAAAAGCCAATGCAAATGTCCGGCGGTATGAGACAGCGCGTTTCTATTGCACGGGCGTTGGCAATTCGTCCCAAGGTGCTAATTTTAGATGAACCTTTCGGGGCGTTAGATGCGATTACTAAAGAAGAATTGCAGGAAGAACTGCTGAAAATTTGGAACGATAACCGTTGTACAGTGTTAATGATTACCCATGACATTGATGAAGCGTTATTTTTAGCAGACAAATTAGTGATGATGACCAATGGCCCTCACGCCAAAATTGGCGAAGTCATGGAAATTCCCTTTTCTCGTCCCCGCGATCGCGCCCGCATCATGGAAGATCCACAATATTACAAGCTGCGTAACTATGCCTTAGACTTCCTCTTCAACCGTTTTGCTCACGATGATGTAGGTTAAGAGTCAAGTTTTTTTGGGGTGGGTATATTATGCCCACCCTACTACTATCAGGTAATAAGCAAGATTTGGGGGATTCTCCCCCACACCCCCCTCACAACCCGCATTTCTCACAAGCTTCAGGCGTTTGATGGGGCAGAGGGGCAGAGGTGCGGAGGGGCAGGGGAGAGAGTACCTTCATTCTCCCCTGCTCCCCTGCTCCCCTGCTCCCCTGCACAGGCTTTGAAAGGTGTGGTGAGAAATCCGGGACAAGTGTAGGTTTTTAACAGAGTGATGAGTAGCGACTCTAAAAATCACGATTTAATCAGAGTTCCACCCCCCTCACACCCTTACACCCCTACACCCTAAATCAAGGTTTTTGGGGCATAACGTAAAAAACCTACACCTGTCAGCCCACACCCCCTCCCTGCTGATGCTGAGGAAGGGGAATTACGCGAAATCTGTTAAATTACTTGCTTCTTGGACTGCTTGCTTTAACTCTTCAAAGGTAATACTACCGTCTTTGTCTGAATCATACTGTACTATCAATTCTTGAGGACTAGTGGCATTTGTTTGTGATGAGATGACTGCACTTAAGCCAGGACTTAAAAAAAGCTCATTCAGGGATATTTTACCGTCTTGATCTCCATCTAGGGTATTAAAAAGAGATCGAAGTTCTTGCTCGGTTGTCATAAGTTTTTATCTGAATTAATCTTTTACTTTAATCTTTCAAAAATAAACAAACTTATATCAAAAGGCTGAGAAATGGGTATCGCTGGGGCTGATACTAATTCACAATTCGAGGCAGACGCTCCTTCTCCCAAAGAGAGACGCTACGCGAACGTCGCTAACGCTGCGAAGATCGCAATTAAAAAAATTAGATGCAGCAAAGCCTTCAGAGTTTACATCTGTATCGAACTTTTCGTGAAATGGTATTACGCACAAAAATTGTCTGTGGAGACTGGGTGTAAGGGTTAAGGGGTGTGGGGTGTAAGAGTTTTGGATACATACACCCCTATACCTCTGAACCCTGATACTCTTCCCAAAACCCCTAGTTTTTCGTCTCACTGCGTAAGTAGAGACTTTGTATACAAGCTCTCTACAAATTTGGGATTAAAATTCAGCAGAAATTGTTTACATAAAAGTAAAAAGCCGGAATTCATCATAAATTTTATACAGTGGCAGGGTGAAATTACAACTCTGACTCCTGACTTCTTCTTTACCCAGTTATTACCGCCAAATACTTATGTTTTCAGCATTTGATCCATCTTTAGCGAGTGCCAGAATTGACAAGTTTTGGGAACTATCCGCCAGATTTGGACAAGAGGATAGTGCAAAAAATATCTACCTCAATGAAATTGTTAGCGATCGCTATACTCTGGTGAATGGTCTGCAAATACTCCGAGATGAATTACAATTTGCTGGGGCGAGTATTTCGGATTTAAAAGCTTGTGCGGCTGATTTGAGTTTACCGAGTGTTGTCACCACCTTGGCATATACTAACTGTGGCGATCGCATTCACCAAGGCGAGTCAACTAGAACGTATCGTGATGTGGTTGCTTCCCGGTTTGCCACTTTATCAGAAATTGGTGAGTTAAAAACAGAGACGTTTTTCCCCACAGGCGGCGGTACTGATGATGGCGCAACCTTAGCCCACGTTACCATCGCCCATCAATTAGATGAAACTTGGCGCACTCAAATTTATGCAGGTAATTCTCAATCTTTTATTCTCGCCGCCCTCGATTTAAAAACCCATGTCGGACGTTTAGATTTAGGTGAACAATTAATCTACGGCAAAACCCAAGAATCTTTGTGGCGCGAACCCCGTGCGGCTTGTGGGGCAATTGTTGGCGCACTAACACATTACAATCCCCGTAACATCGTCCATCAACGCCTACGCCGTGACATTGGCGAAGAAAATTACGAGTTTCTTTCATCCCAGAAGGTTTTAGCTGACGATGGTACAGATATTACAATGGCTGTGGCAGCTGCGATCGTCGCTATTCGCGGACTGGAAAAAACGGCCATAGCTTTAGGCAAGGAAATGGACGAAAGAGGGATGGCGCATCTCACCGCTACAACTACCGTCAATGTCCCCTTTCGTGATGACCCAGTAATTTATTTAGCCAGGGCGACTGTATTTAATGGTTTAATTCGTATCCAAGGTTTAGGTGCAGATGCCAGTAAATACAGTGGTAAGATATTCCATCATCTGAATGAAAAGCATTTACAGCTAATTTACGATGACCTCGATAACGATAACTTGGCGATCGAGGAAATTCCTTACAGAGTCAGAAAACCCGTTGTAGAAACCCATGAACCACAGTTAGATATTACTGTTTTAGATTTGGGGAGTGGGGAATTGGCAGTTGAGCATGAGGTGTGAGTGATGAGTAATGAGTAAATACCCATGACTTATCAAGACCTACGCAAAATTATGAAAAAACTTGCGCTGTTTGGTTGCCCTGTTCACTTTTTTGGCGATTTTCAGGTAAAGTAGCAGTTTTATTTTTGAAAGCCTTGCCCTGCAAGGCTTTCAGAATCTACGTAGCGACTAGTGACAAGCTCGCTACTTTTACTTGTATTACACGGAGAATTACGTCCATCTTCTCCATGTGATACACGGTAGATTCACTTAAATTTTATTGTTGGCGATATTTAGGGCTTTTTACCAACCCGTTTTGTGGCAACCAAAGGGTGTCACAAAAAATTTTGTATTTGCAGGATTGAAACTCATGATATTTCTCCTAATTTAACGTGAGTAAAATTTACGCATTGACCAGCAGAACGAAAAGTGAACAATGCGAATATAGAAAAACGAGTGATTGGCAAGTCCTCTCCCACTCGCTGCTAATTATTCAGCGTTTTTGCCATTGCAATCAGCGTATTAGCTAATGTTTGTCTATGGCTGGAAGTGGCTTGCCACAATTCAAAGTATCCTTGACTTTTACAATCAATAATTCAGTTAAATTCAGGACTCTAAAAATTCAGTTAAATTCAGGTATAGCAGTAGCCAAGTTGGTTAGGACATCGATAAATAATAAAACTTAGACACCACAAAGCTTTTAACTCTGTCACCTATCACCTGTCTCCTGCTATATGCAAAAACGTAAATATAGGTAGTTAGATGTCTAAGTCAGGTAAGAACTTGTTGCGAATCATAGGGCAACCCCGGATTTCTCACAAAGAGACAAAAAAAGGGGGTCAAAAACTGCAAAGAATGTAAACAAGGGCTTGTCACCCTAGTGATCATCATGATTTGCCGTTATTTTAGCTACACCAATGAAATTTCCATTTAAAAAACCTGTACGCCAACAACGACAGCGTTCACAACCCATTGTCCATCTCAAGTACCGCAATGGTAACGTTGAAATTATGGGTTTGGGTGTCTGGCACTCCTATTGGCGCGATCCCTATCATTTACTCTTAACAATTCCCTGGTCTGGATTTGTACTAGTAATTTTTGCGGTTTACGTAGCTATTAATACTCTATTTGCGTTGGCGTATTTATTAGGCGGAGATTGCATTGCTAATGCCCGTCCTGGTTCTTTTTTAGATGTTTTTTTCTTTAGTGTGCAGACTCTGGCATCGATTGGTTACGGGGCAATGTATCCCAAGACAAATTACGCCAATATTATTGTGACGATTGAAGCGATCGCGGGTGTCATGGGAATTGCTATGATGACGGGGTTAGCCTTTGCCCGGTTTTCTCGGCCCACAGCCCGTGTCATTTTTAGCCGTGTGGCCGTCATTGTTCCCTATGAACAAGCCCCAACTCTCATGTTTCGCACCGCTAACCAGCGACGGAATTTAATTTTAGAAGCCCAGATGCGGGTTTATTTAATGCGTGATGAAATTACCGCCGAAGGTGAGTTTATGCGTCGTATTTATGATCTTAAACTTTTGCGACAGCAAACCCCAGGCTTTGCCTTAAGCTGGTCAGTTATGCACATCATTGATGAATCTAGTCCTTTATATGGTGTGACACCAGATTCTTTAATTCAAACCAATAGTGTATTGATGATCTCTTTAACAGGCATTGATGAAACCGTTGCACAAGTTGTTCATGCACGTCATAGCTATGGGACTAATGAGATTTTATGGAATCATCGATTTGTTGATATCCTGCATCACACCTCCGATGGTCATCGTTACATCGACTACAACCATTTCCATGATGTTTTGCCGTTGGAGTAAAGCCGAGTGCTATCAGTTTCAACGCAAAAGTTAGCGCCGAGGAACAAAAATCTTTTTTATTAAAAATGATTGACTATTGTTGAGGATTATTGCTACCAAATGCCTCTTTGGTAATTTCTAGTTGTTTTTTGGCATGTTTTAATTGTTTCCACAAAGTTCTGATTTGCTGGTAAGCTTCTTCTGGTGAAAGTTTACCGTTAGTTTGCAGGTTACTAATGTAGCTGACTCTTTGAGCAAATTCTTGTAGACTCGCGTTAAATACTAGGTATTCTGGTTTGAATTGACCATAATAGCAACTGCGAGGATAAAGAAAATCAGAGAGATTTGAGAGAAAATCTGATTGATCTGCCATAATTATTTAAATTTTGCGAATGTAATAAAAACCATTAGTTGAGAAACTCTAGCATACATTGTGTAAAGACAAAGTAAGCACAGATACAGGTATGCGGAATCTTCGGATGATGCTAACTGTAGCGAAGTGCTGAGTGCTTTACACAGAGATACTTGTAGCAAGTAAATTCAAGGCCAACAGAATTTTAAGTACTGAGTAGAAATCCAGTATTCTCAGGTTGTTCAAAGATACGTAATCAGACTGAAAATCGTCAAATAGGCAGGTAATTTAAACTCGCCGGTAA
This sequence comes from Aulosira sp. FACHB-615, assembly GCF_014698045.1. Taxonomy (GTDB): domain Bacteria; phylum Cyanobacteriota; class Cyanobacteriia; order Cyanobacteriales; family Nostocaceae; genus Nostoc_B. Next base: position 33,211 of record NZ_JACJSE010000005.1, on the reverse strand, counting down.
AATATTGTCTGTATCTGGGAATACTAAAGCCAGAGATTTTAAGGCTTTAATAGGTATGATAACTACTCTGATCAGTATTCCTGGATATCAAATCACAGAAGAAATTTATAATGGTGCGAGAACATTGGTTTATCGGGGATACAGAGAAATTGACTCATTACCTGTAGTCATGAAAGTGCTGAAAAATCCTTATCCCAGTTTTAGCGAACTCTTATCATTTCGTAACCAATACACCATCACAAAGAATCTCAACTCACATTTAATTGTTCAAACTTATAGTTTAGAAGCATATCAAAATAGTTATGTCTTGATACTAGAAGACTTTGGCGGAATTTCTCTGAAACAGTGGCAAATGAGAGAACCCCGAATATCTCTCCAGCAATTTTTAGAAATAGCGATCGCACTCTGTAACATCCTAGACTTACTCTACCAAGAAAGGATAATTCATAAAGATATTAAACCCAGCAATATCTTAATTAACCCCCAAACCAAACAAGTTAAATTAATTGACTTTAGTATTGCATCTTTATTACCACGAGAAACCCAAACCTTAATTAAAACTAATGTCTTAGAAGGAACATTAGCCTACATTTCTCCAGAACAGACAGGGAGAATGAACCGAGTGATTGACTACCGTACAGACTTCTATTCCCTTGGTGTAACTTTTTATGAATTACTCACGGGAGAGTTACCATTCTCATCTAATGATGCGATGGAATTAGTACATTCTCATCTTGCTAAAACAGCACCGTTAGTAAATGAAATTAATCCAGATATCCCTTCAGTTATCTCAGAAATCGTCAGGAAATTAATGGCGAAAAATTCTGAGGACAGATATCAGAGTGTGTTGGGGTTGAAATTTGATTTAGAAAAATGTTTAATTCAACTCAAAGAAACTGCTGAAATTCAAAGCTTTGAGATTGGACAACGGGATGTGTGCGATCGCTTCATCATTCCTGATAAACTGTATGGACGAGAAACCGAAGTAAACACCCTACTAGAAGCCTTTGAGCGAGTCACTGAGGGTGCAACAGAAATGATGCTGGTGGCTGGGTTTTCGGGAATTGGGAAAACAGCCGTTGTTAATGAAGTACATAAACCCATTGTTAGACAACGCGGTTATTTTATTAAAGGGAAATACGACCAATTTAATCGCAATATCCCTTTAAGTGCATTTGTCCAAGCCTTCCGGGATTTAATGGGGCAATTATTAACTGAAAATGATGTCCAAATTCAGCAATGGAAACACAAAATATTAGAAGCTGTTGGTGAAAACGGTCAAGTAATCATTGAAGTCATCCCCGAACTAGCCAAAATTATTGGCGAACAACCCCCAGCAGTAGAATTATCAGGAACAGCCGCCGAAAATCGCTTTAACTTATTATTTCAAAAATTCACTCAATTATTTACCAGTGCAGAACATCCCCTAGTGATGTTTTTAGATGATTTGCAATGGGCAGATTCGGCATCATTAAAATTAATCCAGTTATTAATGGCTGATACCAGTCATCTGTTATTAATTGGTGCATACCGTGATAACGAAGTCCTACCAGGACATCCATTAATGTTGACTTTGGGCGATTTGCACAAAAAACAAACACAGATTAATACAATTACTTTAAAACCACTAACTCAAAACACGGTCAATCAGTTAGTTGCCGATACACTCAAATCTCCAGAAGAATTAGCAGATAATCTTTCTGAACTAATCTATCAAAAAACTCAAGGAAATCCATTTTTTGCCACACAATTTCTCAAAGCACTACATCAAGAAGGATTAATTACATTTAATTTTGAGTTAGGATGTTGGCAATGTGACATCACCCAAGTAAAAACTCTAGCAGTGACAGATGACGTTGTTACTTTTATGAGTTTGCAACTGCAAAAACTACCAAAATTAACTCAAGATGTATTGCAGTTAGCGGCTTGTATTGGTAACTCCTTTGATTTAAATACTTTGGCTATTGTTTCCCAAAAATCTCAAATTGAAACTGCATCTGCATTGTGGAAAGCATTACAAGAAGGTTTGATTTTACCAATTAATGAAGTTTATAAGTTTTATGTCGGACAAGAAACCCAATCACAGACATTAGAAAATCAAGAAACTGTCACCTACAAATTTTTACATGACCGAGTACAACAAGCAGCTTATTCACTGATTGCTGACGAGCAGAAACAAAGCACTCACCTACAAATCGGTCGGCTATTATTACAAAATTCTCACCCCAGTGAAAGAGAAGAACGATTATTTGATATCGTCAATCATTTAAATTTCGGTATAGCCCTAATTACTACACCCCAAGAGCGAGAAAATTTATCTGAACTAAATCTCGCAGCTGGACGTAAAGCTAAAGTTGCCACCGCCTATAGTGCAGCCATTAACTATTTAGGCACGGGGATAGAATTGTTGCCTGTAACTGCTTGGGAAAGTCATTATCCCCTGACTTTGGCACTTTATGAAGAAATTGCCGAAGCCAGCTATGTCAAAACTGATTTTGAGCAGATGGAACAGTGGGCAAGTGTGGTGTTGCAACAAGCAAAAACCTTACTTGATAAGATCAAAATTCAACAAACTCGAATTTTAGGAGCTAACGCCCAAGGAAAACTCCTAAATTCGTTGCAAATGGGGTTAAATTTGTTAAATTCCTTGGGGATTGAATTTCCCGAACAACCCACCGAAGCAGATATTGGCCAGACATTTGGCATAACGCGGTTACTCTGGGGAGACAAAGACCCCAGCAATTTCCTAGATTACCCAGCTATGACAGATCCCCATCTGGTAGCAGCAATGGAAATCTTGACGGCTTTGATACCTCCTGCTTATATGGCTGCTCCCAATCTCATGCCATTGCTAATTTTCAAGCAGGTAGAATTATCTATCAAATTTGGTAACTGTCCTGTTTCTGTATTTGCTTACGGTGATTATGGGTTGATTTTATGTGGCGTTATTGGCGATATCGAAAACGGTTATCTGTTTGGAGAATTAGCATTAAACCTGCGAGAAAAATTTCAATTGACATCATTAAAAACCCGCAACTTGTATATAGTTCATCTCTGCATTAAACATTGGAAAGCTCCTCTTTCTCAAGTGCTTGCTGGACTAGAAGAAACCTACTACAGTGGGCTAGAAATCGGAGATATTGAGATGGGTTGCCGAGGTGCTTCTTCGTACTGTTATTACGCTTACCATACAGGGCTAGAACTAACAGAACTTGCACAAAAAATGGATGTTTATCGTCAAATTATTGATAGATACAAACAAGAAATCGTCTTAGATTGTCAAGAAGTTTATCAACAAACTGTACTAAATTTGTTAGGGCAAGCAGAAGTGCCACATCGCCTGAGTGGAAATATTTTTAACCAGGAATTGTCTCTCCCTCAACTACAAGCTACCAATCAAAGGTCGGCGTTGTGTATGTGGCATCTCAACCAAGCATTTCTCTATTATCTCTTTGGAAAAAACAGTGAGGCATTTCAAGCATCTACTCAAACTGGAAAATATCTAGATGGTTGCGTCGGGCAATTTATGGTTCCCCTTTACCATTTTTATGATGCCTTGATTCAATTAACCCAGTATTCAACAGCATCCACACAAGAGCGTCAGATAATCTTGCTCACAGTGCAACAACATCAAGACAAATTACAGCATTGGGCAACTTTAGCGGCTTGCAATCATCGCCATCGCTGGGAATTAGTCGCAGGCGAACATCATAGAGTATTGGGTAACAAAGTTGAAGCGATTGAATGTTATGACAACGCTATTTCTCTAGCTAAAGAAAACAAATTTGTTCAAGATGAAGCTTTAGCTAACGAACTGGCTGCTAAATTTTATCTCGATTGGGGTAGAGAAAAATTTGCCATTTTGTATATGCAGGAAGCTTATTATTGTTATGCCCGTTGGGGAGCAAAAGCAAAAGCAGAGGATTTAGAAAAACGCTATCCCCAGCTACTCAAACCGATCATCGAACAAAAACAGATCAACCTTAATCCTTGGGAAACTATTACTTCCCTTCCCCTTCCTTTAAAATCTGTATCGACTCAAGTTGATATTACTAGCACGAGTATTTCCGATGTCCTGGATTTTACTAGCGTACTCAAAGCGGCTCAAACTATTTCTAGCAATATCGAATTAGATGAGTTAATTACCAACCTCACCCAAATTATCCTGCAAAATTCCGGTGCTGATAAATCTGCATTAATTCTCAATCAGGATGATGTTTTACAAATTCGTGCCATTACCTCAATTAATGCGGAAATAAATTCTCCACAAACAACAATTTCTACACAATTACTTGATGATTGTCGAGATATCCCTGTAAACATTATCAATTATGTCAAAAATACGCAACAAACAATTGTCATAGATAATTGCCAAACAGAGATTCCGGGGATAATTGCCGAATATATGCTCATATATCAACCCCAAAGTGTCTTATGTACACCGATTATTAAGCAAGGTAATTTGGTAGGCATACTATATCTTGAAAGTCGCGCCGCAGCAGGAGTATTTACTAAAGAACGTCTCCAAGTTGTTCAGATACTTTCGGCTCAAGCTGCCATAGCATTAGAAAATGCTCGGCTTTACCAACAAATGCAACAAGCTCTGGAAAAGGCATTACTCAATCAAATTTCAATTGATCAGACGACTATTTCTGTCTGGTGGCTTGAGCCAGATGGTCGGATTTTCTATGTCAATGATGCTACTTGTAAAGGGTTGGGATATAGTCGAGAAGAGATGATTGGTAAATACGTTTTTGACATCGATACTGTTTTTTCTCAAGAATTATGGGCAGAACATTGGCAAGCAATTCGCAATCAAGGTTCGTTCACTATTGAAAGCTACCATCAGCATAAATCCGGCAATATTTATCCTGTTGAAGTCAATGTTAACTATGTAAAATTTAAAGATAAAGAATACAATTTTGTCTTTACAAAAGATATTAGCGATCGCAAGCAATCCGAAGCCGAAATTCTCCAAAAATCCCAAGAATTAGCTACAGCATTACATGAATTGCAACAAGCGAATTTACAAATTGTCCAAAGTGAGAAAATGTCTGCCTTGGGGAATCTTGTGGCTGGAGTTGCTCATGAAATGAATAATCCTCTCGGTTTTATTTCTGCAACCTTAAAGCAAACTAAACCTGCCTTTGCAGATATTGTTGCACATCTGAAACTATATCAAGGAGTTCTATCAAATCCCGGCGATGACATCAGAGATCATGCGGAAGGAATCGATTTAGATTACACCTTAGAAGATTTGCCGCAAATGCTTAATTCAATGGTCATGGCTTGCGATCGCCTGAAAAATATCAGCACTAGTCTGCGTACTTTCTCACGAGCAGATAAAGATTACAAAGTACCATTTAATATTCATGAAGGCATTGACAGCACAATTTTAATCCTCAAACATCGCCTCAAAGCTAACGAACAACGTCCAGCAATTGAAGTTGTGACCAATTATGGTGATTTACCCCAAATAGAATGTTTTCCTGGACAGTTAAATCAGGTATTTATGAATATTCTTGCCAATGCTATTGATGCTTTAGATGAATCAAATACTGGTAAGAGTTTTGCAGAAATTCAAGCTCATCCTAACCGCATTACAATTACAACATTGATAGCAGATAAATACGTCAAAATCTCAATTGCTGATAATGGTAAAGGAATGAGTACAGAAGTAAAGCAAAAAATCTTTGACCATTTATTTACTACTAAAGGAGTCGGTAAAGGGACGGGATTAGGATTGGCTATAGCTCGACAAATAGTTGAAGATACTCATGGTGGTAAGTTAAGTTGCAATTCTGTTTTAGGCGAAGGTACAGAATTTATGATTGAAATTCCAGCGTGAGCTAGAAAAAGGGTGTAAGGATGTTGAATACCTAGGGCTTGCTGAAGTTCACGGCGAAGCCCTTACACCCTCTATACTCAGCAATCAGTACTCTTGATAGTCCTATTCATAGTCACGTTTAAATAAACCAAACAAGGGCGCAAGTATAATTCCAAACACAAAGCCACCGATATGCGCCCAATAAGCAACGCCCCCAGTTTGGACACTCATATTAGCAGCAGCTTGCAGGCTGGCGAGACCAGAGATGACATTTTGTATAAAGAAAATGCCAATGACTACCAGTGCGGGAACGCTAATTGTAGTGACAAAAAAACCTAAAAATACTAAGGTTGTAATTCTGGCATGAGGAAAGCGAATTAAATATGCACCTAAAACTCCAGAAATTGCACCACTAGCCCCCAAAGAAGGAATAGGAGACTCAATTCCTATCGCCCACTGGGACAAAGCGGCTAAAGCACCGCAAGCCAAATAAAAAATCAGATATTTGAAATGACCCAAACGGTCTTCGATGTTGTTGCCAAAGACCCACAAGAAGACCATATTGGATATTAAGTGCCACCAACCACCGTGGAGAAACTGCGATGTAATTAAAGTTATCCACTCACCGGAAAAGTTGTAGGTTAACTCTTGGGGTACTACAGCATACTCGCGGAAAAAAAGATTCAACTGGACATTAGACAAACTCACTTCATGAAGAAAAACTAAAACGTTCATGCCAATCAAACCGTAAGTGAAATACGGTTTGATTCGCGTTGGGTTTTCGTCATAGAGTGGAAACACAGGTGTTTTTCCTAATTATCAATTAACTGCAATATAGCTTGTGTAGCTGGCAGTTGAAAAATTTTGATAATTGCACCTGGGAGAAAGTGGGGAGTGGGGAGTGGGGAATAGGGAGTGGGGAGTAGGGAGTGGGGAGTGGGGAATAGGGAGTGGGGAGTAGGGAGTGGGGAGTGGGGAATATTGCTTGCTAAAATCAACAATCCAAACTTGTGTTACCTGTACCACGATTCTTCGGGGGATTTGTCGCTAAATAAACCCAAAACTGGGCCAAGAATAGCCCCAAAGATAAACCCGCCAGCGTGCGCCCAGTAAGCGATACCGCCGCTTTCCATCCCAATATTAGTAGGTGCTTCTAAACTAGCAAGTCCGTAGAAGGATTGTTGAAGAAACCAAAATCCTAAAAAGAAATAGGCGGGAACTCGGAAAGTTGGGAAGAAAATGCCTAAAGGTACAACACCCAGAATTTCGGCTTTGGGGAACCGGAGAATATATGCGCCCATCACTCCGGCGATCGCACCACTAGCCCCCAAAGATGGAATGTTAGAATCTTGGGAGAAGTACCACTGGGTCAAAGACGCTAACACACCACAAGCTAAATAAAACAATAAGTATTTGGCATGACCTAATTTATCTTCAACGTTGTTACCAAATATCCACAGAAACAACATATTGCCAGCCAAGTGCAGTAAGCCACCATGCAAAAACTGTGAGGTGATTAAAGTTGCCCACTCTGGTACTGTTTGATGCAAAGACACCCCAGCAAAGCTTAAACTCAGTTCACGGGGAACTACAGCCGCCAGATGGAAAAAACTATCTAATGCTTGGGGTGGAAGGCTACTTTCATAAATAAAAGCCAGAACATTAGCAGCAATTAAGCCATAAGTTACATAAGGGGTAATTTCTGTAGGATTATTATCTCTAATGGGAACCACGGGCGCTTTTCCTAATTTTTGATAAACTAGCCCCAAATTACCGAATATTGCTGGTTATTTCTTCTACCTCTTGGCTGGGATATTAATCAGGACTTACGCAAAAAGAGTTATGAGTTATGAGTTATGAGTTATGAGTTATGAGTTATGAGTTATGAGTATAGGGCTTACGTAGAAACTCCCTCAAACTCTTTAACTTCGTATCCTAGCCGTTCTTGTAAAATTAGCCCCTATTACTTCTATGCGTCCTTTGCGGTACTCTGTGGTAAGTCATGTGCAAGTCTACGTTTTTTCCTAATTCTGTGTAAGTCCTATTAACTCATAACTCATAACTCATTACTCATCGCTCATTACTTAAAATAACTATCCATGTTTTTCAGCAACTCTTTAGAAAATCAACTTCAAGATTGGGATGATCTAATTCGCCGTCAACCAAATAATCCCAAAGCTTATATTCGGCGGGGTATGGTGAAATTTCAATTAGCTAACATTGCTGAATCAATTCAAGATTTCGACACGGCTGAAAATATCGAACCTCGGCTTAAACCATATCTCTGGCAACGAGGCTTATCTTACTATTATGCAGAAAGATTTGCTGAAGGCGCTCAACAGTTTGAAATTGATTTAACGGTGAATGCTAATGATGTTGAAGAAACTGTGTGGCGCTATTTATGTATAGCTCGTTGGCAAGGTAAAGAAGCCGCAAGTAATTCTCTATTAAAAGTCAAAAATGACCCCAGAAGAGTTATGCGATTTGTTTATAATTTATTTGCTGGTGATTGTACTCCTGATGAAGTTTTAAAGATTGGTGAATCAGAAGGAATTAAGGGTAAATTTTATAGTCATCTTTATTTAGGATTATTGTATGAATCAGAAAATAATTTGAATTTAGCACAAGAATATATAGTCAAAGCTGCTACTCAATATCAAATTGATGATTATATGTGGTACTTAGCGCAGGTACATCAAAAACTACGCGATTGGTTGTAAGTTCATCAGTATTATCACTTTCTTGATTCTGCTGAGATAAAACTTGTAATTTATCACCTATTATCAAATACATAAAGGGGTAGATGACATTCGCTTGTGACGAAGCACCTACCCCCTGATAGCTGCCCAGATGACTAACCTGGAACCCTATAATTTGGTATCTTATTTACCCAGTATCAACTGATAGATAGGGAATGTCATTGGGAGACATACTGATATTGCCAATATTTGTGAAAACATTGTAAAGATTTTGGATGTCTACACCTCTTCACCCTGTCCCCCACTGTTAATTTTTCATTTTCATCTGTAAGTCCTAGTCAGGTTAAATCCGAAATCTCTAGGGGTCTTGCTTCTGGAGGTTGTCTTATGATAACTTTTTCTACATTAAATACGGTAAATCGATAGATTTATAGTACTTAATAAATTTAGTGCATTTAAAAATCAACAACAATCAGTGCTGAATCAGCAATATGAAGAGTTGTTGGAAATTTGATGTTTCCCCAATTGGAGTATTAATTCTTATGAGCTTAGAGTTACACCTAGCAGGGAAAACAGCGATCGTCACTGGTGGTAGTGCGGGGATTGGGTTAGCCGTTGCGAAAGCTCTTTATAGTGAGGGTGTGAATGTTGCGATCGCAGCTCGCAACCAAGAACGACTAGAGAACGCCGTCAGCGCCATTCAATCTCTACCCACTCCAGGCGCGAAAGTAATTGCTATCAGTGCTGATCTGACTCAAGCAGCCAGTGTAGATACAGTTGTTTCTACAACCTTGGCGCAGTTTGGTCAAATTGATATTTTAGTTAACAACGCTGGTTCAGCCCGTGCCGGTTCCTTTCTCGACCTCAACGATGATGTCTTTCTCGATGCTTGGAACTTAAAGTTATTGGGCTACATTCGTTTAGTGAGAGCTGTTGTCCCCCATCAAAAAAATCGCCGTGATGGTCGAATTGTCAACATCATCGGTGGTGCAGGTAGAACACCCCGCCCTGGTTTTCTGCCCGGTGGTACAACTAACGCCGCCTTACTCAACTTCACACGGGGAATTTCCAAAGAATTAGCTCAACACAACATTCGGATCAACGCAATTTCACCCGGTGCAACAGCCACCGAACGCGCCGAACGTTTAGCCGAACAGAATGCCCAAGCACGGGGAATTAGTGTAGAACAAGCCAAGGAAGAAACATTACAAGGAATTCCTCTAGGCAGAATCGTACCACCAGAAGAAATTGCTGCACTCACATTATTTTTAGTATCTGACTTAGCCGCTTCTATTACAGGCACAGAAATTCTGGTGGATGGCGGTTCTACCCCTGGCGTTTAGAACTAAATCTGCTCATTAGGAATCCTCAGACATTAATCTGAGAGCAAGTTTTAACTTACGAATTTTTCTGGAGTCTAGAATCATCATGAGTTCTCAATATTTTGATATCAAACCAGTTGCTGGACGCATCGGTGCAGAAATCATTGGCATTGATTTGAGTGCAAACCTCAGCGATGAGTTAATCAGCGATATTCGCCAAACCCTCGTCCAATACAAGGTAATTTTCTTTCGTGGTCAACAACTTGATGCTAATGGACAAGTAGCTTTTGCGCGGCGGTTTGGTGAAATCACCACAGCTCATCCCACCGTTCCTTCTTTAGAAGGACACCCAGAAGTTCTTGACCTTGATTACAGCCGCACTTCCAGCCGTGCTAACAACTGGCATACTGATGTGACATTTGTAGACCGTCCACCACTCGGCTCTGTTTTGCGGGCTTTGGTGATTCCTCCAAATGGTGGCGATACTATTTGGGCAAACTCAGTAACTGCATATCAAGATTTACCAACTCCACTACGTGACCTGGCTGATCAACTTTGGGCTGTACACAGTAACGCCTACGACTATGCCGCAGCTGTGATTGATTTACCAGAAGATGTATTAGCCCATCGGGCGGTGTTCACTTCCACCGTATATGAAACTTTACATCCAGTTGTACGTGTCCATCCTGAATCGGGAGAACGCGGCTTGTTCATTGGTGGTTTTGTGCGCCGCATTCGTGGTTTATCACAGAATGAATCTGATGAAATTATCAAATTATTGCAAGCATACATAACTCGCCCCGAAAATACAGTGCGTTGGCGTTGGCAAGTTGGCGATGTTGCTTTTTGGGATAACCGCGCTACACAACATTATGCAATTGCTGACTACGGCAACCAACCCCGTCACGTTCAGCGAGTCACGATTGTGGGTGATGTTCCTGTTGGGATTGATGGTAAGCACAGCGAAGCCATTAAGGGAGATGCTTCTGTATACAATCGACGCGAACCTGCTCTTGCTTAATTGAGCTTTTGAGTCGGAAACAGTCAGTTTTTACACCTCTCATCTCTGTATTTCCTGAAGTAGTCAATATTTTTGTGGCAGTCTGCAAACTATATATGCAGCTGCCTTTATCTATTTGTAAACTATGAAACTCTTCTACACACCTAACTCTCCCTACGCACGTATAGCAAGGGTGGCTGTATTGGAACTAGGATTTAGCGATCGCATCGAAATACAAAAATTACAAAAATCATTAAACATCACGATTCCGGGGAAAACTAGGCAGATCAACAGCAATATAAGCCCAAGGAACTGCTGAATCAGTCCAGATTTGATGCACTGGTTTAATAGAGATATGATTGTCAGCCGATTTTCTCATGAACACAGAAACGAATAAAGAACTAAACATAACAAATCATGCTGAATTTGCGAAAATATTGAACAGAACTTTTAGTTCTTTTTGATTGTGCTGATCAGGCTTGATAATAACAATGTACGCAAATAAAGCTCGACGCAGACGAGGTGTACTTCTAACACCTCAAGGATTAAAGAAACTTCAAACAGCTAAGTCTGAAGCAGAGATTCGGGAAAATAATGGTCATCGGTATACTCTGGAAGCATTGAGCGATCGCACAGGTTTATCAGTCGATTCAATTATGAAGATATTTGCTTGTGAAGTAGGAGTAGACAAGCAAACTTTAAAGTACTGTTTTCAAGGGTTTAATCTAGTTTTAGAGCAGAGTGACTATTGTCTTCCAGAATTACCACAGCGAAATCAAGCTTTAAGTACTAACTTGTCAGCAGCAGAACCAGAACCAGAAATACCAGAAGGTCAAGTACCGCTTGATTCTCGATTTTATGTAGAACGCCCTCCCGTTGAAGCTAATTGTTATAAAGCTATTTTGCAACCAGGAGCATTAATCCGAATTAAAGCCCCAAGACGGATGGGGAAAACTTCATTGATGTCCCGAATTCTTCAGTCTGCCAATAATGAGGGTTATCATACTGTATCTTTAAGTTTTCAACTGGCTGATACAGCCATATTTCAAGATTTAGATAAATTCTTACGTTGGTTTTGTGCAAGTATCAGTCTGGGTTTGGATTTACAAAACCAACTAGCAGACTATTGGGATGAGCTATTTGGAAGCAAAATTAGCGCCAAAATTTATTTTGAACATTATATTTTAGCTAAAATAATTAACCCAATTGTTTTGGGTTTGGATGATGTCGATCGCTTATTTCAATATCCAGATTTAGCTGATGATTTTTTTGGGTTGTTACGCGCTTGGCATGAAGAAGCTAAAAATCGAGAAATTTGGAAAAAATTACGGCTAGTTGTAGCCCACGCTACAGAAGTATATATTCCCTTGAGTGTGAATAAGTCACCTTTTAATGTGGGTTTACCAGTTGAATTACATAACTTCAACAAAGAGCAAGTTCAGACTTTAGGCGATCGCTATGGGTTGAATTTTGGAGAGCAATCATTAGAAAAACTTTTCGATTTGGTCGGTGGTCAACCCTACCTTGTGAGATTAGCTTGTTATTATTTATGGCAACACCGTATCAGTGTAGAAGAGTTGTTATCAACTGCTCTGAGTTCGGATGGCATTTATCGTGAACATCTGCAACAACAGTGGTGGAATCTCCAACAAAATCCAGAACTAGTGGACACATTTGCACAGGTGATTAAATCCCCTCAACCAGTGGAATTACATCTACAGCAAGCGTTCAAGTTGCAAAGTATGGGGTTGGTTAATCTCTACGGAAATCAAGCTACACCTAGCTGTAGGTTGTATGCCGAATATTTCTGCGATCGCCTGCATTACCAGCCAGAATCAATTGTTTCCTAAAATCATCAGGTGTAATAAATATCTATGTCTACCAGTAATTTCCAAGACTCTCCACCAGTTCCACCATCAATAAGAAATGCTAATCAATACGAATATAACCAGCTACCCTTGCAAGTCCTCGAAGGAACTCTCCCCACGGATGTGCAGGGGCATGTTTTTATGGTTACTTCCATAGGAACCGTTAACTCTGGCGGCTTACCCTATCCTGATGGAGATTCTTTATTGTGCGGCGATGGGATGATTTATCGGCTAGATTTTGATACCGAAAATCAAGTGAAATTAACTACGCGCATAGCCAAACCACCTGATTATTATGCTGACAAAGCAACTGATTCTGTCTCTCAGTATCAAAAATTTCGTTTTAGTAATCATGGACTGACGAGATTTTCCGTTCCATTGGGTATTCGTAACCAGCTAAACACAGCTTTTCTCCCGATGAAGTTTTCCGAAGATACACCAGCAAGGTTACTAGTTACCTACGATGCTGGCCGTCCTTATGAAATTGATACTGAAAGTCTCGATGTTGTTACCCCAGTAGGATCTAATCAAGAATGGCAATCAGAAGTACAAGGATATAATGCACCTTTTCAACCATTTTTGAGTACTGCCCATCCTGCTTTTGACCCTCATAGCAAAGAGATGTTTACAGTTAATTATGGCAGATCATTATTTAATTTTTTAGACTCAATTGCTGTTATTCACTTGATTGACCAATGGCTACATAATATCTGTAACTTGTGGCAACCGAAACTGCTTAAAAGTAGTTTAAATGCTGTATCTCAATCTTTATTATCAATATTTGGCTATCTTTATGGCAATTACTTCAAATGGTTCAATAAATCACCAATAAAAATCAAAGACTTTGTTTCTGTTATGTGTTGGGATGGGGCAACATCTTTAAAACAGTGGCAATTAGTTTTACCTGATAGTTCTCCCGTAAAAATTGAACAAACTATACACCAAATCGGGGTCACGAAAGACTATATCGTGATTATGGATACATCTTTTACGATGGGGGTAGAACAAGTCTTAAATAATCCTTTACCCCATTATAAACGCCTGGAAAACATACTCAGAGATATATTAGAAGAACCGCCTTTGCCATACTCGGCAGTTTATATTGTGCCACGGAATCAGTTGCAACCAAATACTAAAACAGTAACAGTCAAAAAAGTTATCTTGCCATTAGAAGCAGCACATTTTTTAGTAGATTACGAAAATCCTGAAGGAAATATTACACTGAATGCCGCGCATATTGCTGGTATGGATGTCTCGGAATGGGTAAGACAATATGATGTTTCTGCTTATCCTCAATATAAACCAGAAGATTTGTGTGGAATGGTACCTGGTCAAGTTGATCTTGGGCGAATGGGACGTTATGTAATTCATGGAGAAAGCGGAAATATTCTCCAGTCGCACATTATTTCTGATGCTAAATGTACCTGGGGTACAGACCTTTATACTTATCCTGACCAAGATTCTCAAGGACAACCTTTAAAATATCTAGATGATATTTATTGGTGTTCTTTTGGGCTATGGAAAGACTTAATGACCAAATTTGTTGTCACTCAGTATCAAAATTACAAAAATCGCTTAATTCCTCTTGAAAAAGTCTTAGACATGGCACGTAGTGGCGTACCAGCATACTTGTTTAGACTTCATGCTTCATCCACAGAATCACCAGCAATTGTTGATAGCTACGAACTACCACCAGGATATGTAGTGCTTTCGCCTCAGTTTATGCCATATCGTGGTGCAGAAAAACCCACAGATGGTTATATTGTCTGCACAGTTTGGCATGGCCAAGAAAATGAATATTGGATTTTTGATGCCAATCATTTATCTAAAGGCCCTGTATGTAGATTATCCAGTCCCCCATCTCAACAGCCACTTCATTTTGCGATGACTTTGCATACTGCTTGGCTACCAAAAATTGGCAAACGCCAAGCAAGTTATTATCTTGATGTCCGCCAAGATTACCAAGAATTAGTAGCAAAGGCAGCCAAAAGATGTCCTAAGATTGGTAAATTATTTGAAGATTATGTTTACCCTAATTTTGAGCAAGCGAATAAACCGTAATCACTTGTAGTAACAGAGACAAGGAAGACAAGGAGGATGGGATAGATAAGGGAGAGAGATGTTTGTAAACCATTTAGATTGCTAAGTAGAAGGACTAAATTAAAACTAACTTGAGATGACAGGGTTTCGACTTCGCTCAACCCTCTTCTAGTCAGTTTATCGAGCATTGAGCGTTCGCGTAGCGTCTCCCTTGGGGAGAAGTCGAAATGCGTCTTCTAAATAATTGTGTCCACATACTTATCACATTACCTCCCGTGATTTCCTCCTCTCCGCGCCCTCTGCGTCTCTGCGGTTCGTTTCCAACCACTGCATAATTTCCGCAGATAATTCTTGCTTAGTTCTACTATTCACATCAATACAAACATGGCGAGTGATAGCTTTAGCCACTAACACATCTGCAATTGTAATTTCGTAAGCAATTTCAAATTTATCAGCACTTAATTTCTGGGGAATTAAACTAATATTCAACTCATCTCCGCAATACATCGGTCGGAAAAAATCGACATTGGCGTGAACAATTGGAAAAGCCACTGAAGGTTTAGTAAAAAAAGCTTTGAGATTCATTCCCGATGCGTTGAGAGATGCTTCATAAGCTTCATGACAAATGCTCAAAACATTAGCAAAATAAACTACACCCGCCGCATCAGTATCTGCAAAGCGCACAGTACGGTTATAAATAAAAGACATTTTTGTCTAATTAAAAATTAAAAAACAAAGTAGCAAGCGAATAACTTGCCATATCAAATTATCTCACTGTTAAGGGGTAATATATATCTTCAGAACTAGGGTTTAAGTAAGGGCGTTGTAAGTCAACTGAGTGGAGGGCAAAGTGTTTTTCAATTGAGTTCATTCTTTCTTCTATGGCATCTTTACCTTTTTGCCATACTTCTAGTAAAGCATGAGCAACAATTTGGCAACGGTTCATCCCAAAAGTTTCTTGAATGGCGAATTTTTGAATTGGTTCTTCGGCTAAACTTAGACCTGGGGCTAAAAACTTGGTAAATAAAGGTATTTCTGGCTGAAAATGCGATTGATGTTCTTTATATACAGCCTGGAGAATTTGGTGAATTGCTGGGTAGTCTTCCCGTTCAAAGTACAGTAAGCCGGAGTCGTAGCGTCCGTAGGCTCTAGGATTGTAAAGCACTTGAAAGGTAAAAGGAAGAGACGCTTGGTTGAGGTGTTGCGTCAGACTATCCATCAGTGCGATCGCTCCATCTGCCGTAATATTAAAATAAATTCTGCCTATTCCCAATTCTGCATCTACACTCTGCTGTTCTTGTCCTACATCACTTACCGCCACGTAACAGCCATTTTGCAAATGATTTTTTGGCATCCAAATAGACACTGACTCACCCGGTTTAGCAGATTTGCTGTGAGGTTTGAGATGACAATCTGGTTCAATATATAATGTCAAACCAGATTTTGTTACCGCCATACTTCCATCAGGTTCCTGACGTAACACTTGCCAACTAGAGTCAAAATATCCTTTACCGTGGTTATTCGCGTGCAGTTGGGCGTAAAATTCCCAATCAATACCCAAATGAGAATTGTTCGCTAAATTTTGCTGTGGTAAGCAATGAGGCGTATCAGCATTCACCGCTAACGCATTTTGCAAAGAACCGTTGTAATAAATTCCATAAAGAAAATTACGCAGTAGCAAAGTCAGATATTTTTGCTGTAACGCCGCAGAATTTTGCCGAAATCTTTCTGCTACCTTCGCGGGTAAGGCAAAAGTTTGATACTCAGGGTGATGAATGGAAAAGTTAGATTCTATCTGGATATTTTTCGCAATATCAAACAGAGAATTTAACAGAGGGTTGGTAGAGGTGTCTAGCATTTTGAGTGGGGAGTAGGTAGATAAGGGAGACAAGGGAAGGGAGATGAAGAGAAAGGACAAATTTTTAACAGCCGCGTAAACGGGTTTTTTCGTAATATAAGGGAATTAATTTTTGTGATTTTTGCGGTTGGGTAAGCTGGTGCTGTGTAGCCATCGGTTGGATAATTTCTGCTTGAGTAACACCGAAAACTGTGTTTACAGATTTTTCGGGCATGGTTAGCAAATTCTGTGCTACTTGTAGGGTACACATATCAGTATTACAAAATTGCTGCTGATAGTTAATTTTTGCTTGAATGTGGTGAATCAGTCCTAACCCGGCAAACTGGATGACACGCTCTACAAAGTCTGGGCGGTGTTCTAAAATAGCGGGAAAGGTATTGAGATAAGCTTGAATTAAAGTTAATAATGAAGGTTGAATCGCTTCTAGTGGGATAATCGCTAACTGTAGGGATTCTTCTAATTCCAGTGCGACATCGACAACTAAACTAGAAAGCCAAATATTTAAATAGCTGGCGATTAAAGTACCTAAATCAAATGCGGGATCTCCCCAAGCGCAGGCTTCCCAGTCGATGAGGCGCACTAAGCAGTTATCTAATTTATCCCAACGGGAATGTAGCAAAATATTATTTAACGTCAAATCGTTGTGAGTTAAACAGCAAGGTTTCCACTCATAAGCTAAATCTGCGATCGCAGATTCTAAACTCTCATCACGCTGATAAACAGTATAAAATTGCCATGCTGATTTCGGCACTGCACCAAAAATCTCTGGTGTTAGTGATTCTATACCCTGCGCTGGGTTGTAAAAGTTATAGCGATACTGTCCTTGTGGCGCTGTAGCCATAAAATCACGATATTCGCGGCGTTGAAAAGTCGCGCGATGTAAAGCTGCAATGGTTGTACCAATAGCAGTGGCTATCTCTGTCGGAAAGCTATGGTGATGTTGATAAAAGCCACCTAATTCCAGATATTCACTTAAATAATTGCGGACAAGGAGGGAATTTTCCTCATCGTAATGTACTACTAATGATGCGATCGCTCCAATATTACCTAATACTGGAAACTGCTTGAGTAATTGATGAAACAGCCATTCATTAAAAAATTCATGCAGGTTTCCCGCATTTTCCTGGTGCTGTTCTTGTTTAATTAGCAGTTGCTGATTATTTCCCAGAGTCACTAGTAAATTGAAATTCTTTTTGCTACTTCCTGGCAACTGAGATAAGTCTAAATCGCCATCTTCTAAGCTACACAAGCCTGCTGCGTGCAGATACTGGGTAACATTTTGAGAAGATAATGGTAATAACATATTTGATTTCCTATTTCGTAAAAGTGCTGAGATAATCAATTACTTATTTTCAGGATTATTGTTACTTGAGGAATTTAAGTAGATAACTATAAGTATCTAAATATCGATTATTCTTTCTTCTCCACTAATATCTTATTTCTGATATTTAGAACTGCCAAAATGGCATTAATAACTTTATTTTTACTTTAAAAATTACCATTATTTGCTATCGAATCTTTAAAATCATAATATACAATTGTGGAAATTACTAGCCTTATTTGTTGCAGTGACATTTTCTGATTTAACAAAAAAACAAAAAGTAATTTAAATTACTGATTGCTATTTTTTTTTAATAGCAGCGTTAAAATCATTAAATACAACAATACATAAATCAGTCACAAATACTGCTATGTCAGGCATTTGGCGTTTATTGATACCTGATGAATATATCACTTTTGAGTTAATTTAAATATCAGCATAAATATTCAGTAACACCAAAAATATGATTTCTTAGTTATCTCACGATCATGAGGTAACTAAACCTGATAACTGGAATAACTCATCCATCCACAGCAATAATTTAAGACTTGTCTATAAATAACTGTCTCAAGATGGATATTACTGAAAAATTAGGATGACAAACTGATTCAGGATGTTAATTATTCCTGAAATTACGTTAAAATAATATATGCAGAATTTATCAAAGTGATATGTAAAAATTCACGAGTCAGAATTCAGGAATCAGAATTTTGTGCTGAATAATTATTTCTGACTTCTGACTCTTGGATGCTGAATTTTTACTTGAACATGAACGCATAAACCCCGGTTGCTGAATGGGTAAACTCTCGACTGTACCCAAAAATATCAAAATTACATGCAATCTTATTTTTATTTATCACTGGTGAATCAGCAAAACCGGATACTTTGGCAAAAGGATGATGACTTTTTTCCAGTCAAATATTAGTCATTATTTATGACATTCAGCAACAAGCTAAGTTTTTAATAATACTTACTTTTACTTTGAGGTGGCTGCTAACCAAGAGAGTAAATCAGCCATACTGGTAAAATCTAACAATGCTTCGCCCAAGTTTTCTAATTGTTCTAGGGAGAGAGTTTCCACTTGTTCGCGCACATCTTGAGATAATTCTCCCACACGACGAGTTAGTTGACGCAGAACAAGCGATCGCTCTCCTGCGGTTCTTCCTCTTTGTTCTCCCTCTTGCAGTCCTTCCTCTTTGATTTCTCGGTAAACTCGTGTTTCCTTGAGTGTAATTCCTAGCATTGCTTCTACCTCTGTGCGACTTAGTTGCTCAAACTTGTACACATTGAGTCTCGTCGCATTTAGACATTCAAATAAATAGATTTTTCCTGATCAAAGTATTTGTAGCGATCGCCACAGCTATACAATAATATAAATGTACTACAACAGGAGACTCATCTATATGTTATTTAACCACCAACTGATGCACCATCAACACCAGTGCCAGCGCCCCTAAAACAATCATTAGTCCCGCAGGCATAAACTTGCGTGTCTTGGCAAACCTCAAAGCAAACACAACCACCAAAACCCCAGCGACAAAAGCAGCTAGAGTTAAACCCCAAGGTTGTCCTTGCAAGTACCAGTAAGCAAATAAAATCAGTAACAAACCACTAACACCACCACTCAGAAGTGAAACCAGACTACGCGCTTGCACGTAGCCAATAATTCCACCAACAATTGCGAAGATACCGTAGGCAAAAGCAGCAATTATACCTAAATTCATTGTTAAAACCTATGTAGATTTTGACTTTACAGCCAAGGTCGGCAGACAATTTACCATAGCTATTTAGCTATTTCACCTAGTTGATTGATGGATATTCCCGCAATGCCAACGGCAAGTACTTCGTCCTATGTCCAGGTGCAATTCCTCCAGCGTCAAGCAGCATCTCTTTTACTTTATCAATCTGTCCTCCAAAGCGAAGCCGCGATCGCCTTTCTGGAACTGTTGCAAGCAATACGTTACACTGATGCCGATGGCAGGAGTTGTCTGCAAGCCTATGGCAATTACTTCCACGCCTTAGCCGCAAGCCGTCAAAATTGGGAAGACCATTTAATTTCCCAAATACTCCTGGCGGAAAACCCCTTTAGCCGAATGGCGCAGCAACAAGATTTTCGGGAATTACCCCCGGCTTTAATTGCAGCCGCTCAACATGATTTACACATCTTACAAAGCCTTTACGAATGTAGCACAGCATCTCTCAGCGAGTGGGTACAAGCTGTAACTCATTTGCCAGTTTCGCCTGTAGTTTGGTATCAAGAACACAATCCTACCACCAACCAAACCCTGCATTTGCCAGATTGGGAAAATTGGGCTGATGCTGTGGAAGAATTAGCCGCTTATTATCAAAAATTTGGTGTAGGTTTATTTGCCGAGTATCGCGCCTTGCGTTGGCAAGATGGGCAGTTTGTTGGTATTCCTTATCCTGACCCCATTAAGTTAAGTACACTGGTGGGTTACGAATGGCAGCGAGATGCTTTGCTGAAAAATACAGAGTTTTTACTAGCGGGTGAAACAGCATTGCATGTATTACTTTATGGTAGTCGCGGTTCGGGGAAATCTTCTTTAGTCAAATCTTTGTTGAATGAGTATAGCGATCGCAACCTAAGTCTACTAGAAGTTGGCAAATCTGATTTACATGATTTACCAAAAATTGTCGAACAGTTACGCGGGTTGCCACAAAAATTTATCATTTTTGTCGATGACCTCTCCTTTGAGGAAGATGACGACGCTTTTAAAGCTCTTAAAGTAGTTTTAGAAGGTAACTTAACAGCACGACCGCAAAATGTAGTTGTCTACGCTACCTCCAACCGCCGCCACCTCATTCGAGAGTATTTCGCTGATAGACCCACCCCCAAGGATAATGAAGAAATCCATGCTTGGGATACGATGCAAGAGAAGTTATCATTTAGCGATCGCTTTGGTTTGACATTAACCTTTGAGCCAGCAAATCAAAATACTTATTTAACAATTATTCGTCATTTAGCCACACAAGCCAAAATTAATCTCAGCCCAGAAGATTTAGAATATCAAGCATTACAGTGGGCAACCCGTCATAATGGCCGTTCTGGACGCACAGCACGACAATTTATTGACTTTTTAAAAGCAGATTTATCTCTCTTTGGTACAACTAATAATGAAAGAATCCAGAATCCAGAATCCACAAGTCAGAATTGAAGACAGTATAATGACTCATACTTCTCAATTATTAGACTCTCTACCTAGAACAATATTGATTAATCATTCTGCATTCTGAATTCTGACTCCTGAATTCTTACCTTATAAATCTGATCCTCAGCCCCAATCTTAATTACGAATTCACACCAGCAATATGCAAGCAGTAATGGTCAGTAATCGATTTCTTCTAGGTGTAGTTGCCTTTAGTGTAAGTTTTGGGCTTAGTCTGGTTCCGAATTGGAATTTTGGTCAAGCTTTCCTAACAGGCATAATTACTGTCCTGGCTACATATACTGCCGCATTATTTGTTGATAAACGCCGGAGACATCATGAAATGCTGGTGTTAACAACCTTACGCAAACGCATTAAAGAGCAAGAATCTTTAAAAAATCGCATTTACAGAGAAATCAAACAAATTGAAGAACATCACAATTTGTTATATGCTGAGAACCAAAAACTGCAAAATCAAATTGCCGAATCTCGCAATCAAAGAGATAGTCTGCATCGAGAATTAAGTAATTTTGCCGGACAAAAAAAGCAATTAGAAGCTGAAACGAATAACCTTAAAAATACCATTCAAACTCTAGAGCAAACTAATACAGAACTTAGTAATATTTGTGCTAACCTCACAGCCGAAAAACGCCGTTTAGAGTTACATAGTAATGTTTCTCATGCTGAAATTGCCCAGTTACAAACTCAACTTCATGAACTACGCCAAGACAAGCAAGAAATTGAGAGTAACTTAACCTTACTAGGTAGACTCAAACCGCAGCTAGAAGAAAAAATGTATGAACTCAGGGTAGAAATTCAAGAGCTAGAAACTGTTGTTCATCAGCAAAATAAATTATTGGCAGATATCACTACAGAAAAGAATAACATCACCAATAGCTTAACTGAATTACATCAGCAAATAAATGATAAACAATCAGACATCCAACAGTTAAATAGTCAAATTTTAATCTTACAAGGAGAACGAGATTTATTACAAAGTCAAATTTGGGACTTACTGCAACAAACAGAAACACTCAATTTAGAACCTATACCAATAAATCTCTCCCTAGAAGATGAACCCGAATTATTTCCGTTTGCTGATTTAATTGCACCTTCAGAAGATCCCAGTGAAGACTTACCAGAAGAATGGACTAATTTGTTAGAAAAATTGCCAGGTCATGAAATTGAAGTATTAAAAGCAATATTACAAGCAGATAACCCCAAAGCAAGCATTAAACAAATTGCCGAAGCTAATATTACCATGCCTAATCTCTTGATTGATTCTATTAACGACCGAGCAAATGATACCATTGGGGAATTAATCA
Organism: Aulosira sp. FACHB-615; assembly: GCF_014698045.1. GTDB lineage: Bacteria > Cyanobacteriota > Cyanobacteriia > Cyanobacteriales > Nostocaceae > Nostoc_B. The sequence continues at coordinate 10,784 of NZ_JACJSE010000005.1, read as the reverse complement.
TCGAACCAGGCGAAGACACTCCCTCAGTGTATCCAGAACATCAGCACAATGTCCGCAAAATGATTGCTATGTACGAAGACTTGATGAGCAGGCAAGCATCATCAAATTAAATTACTTGTTATCGTAAAATTATTATTGCGCGAAATCTAAAATCTAGTGAAGTACATGGCAAAGCTCAAAATCTCGAAGAAAGTTTCCACTGCTTTAATTAATTCCCTGGGTGCGGGAGTAGTACCAAGACTAGGAGTTGAACACATAGCAGTTGGTCGAGAACAAGAACTTAAAAGCCTGATACAAAATCTAGATGACATTGCCGAAGGTGTCGCCGCATTTCGCTTTATTATTGGTAATTATGGTTCCGGTAAAAGCTTTCTCCTCCAAATGATTCGCAACCGTGCAATGGAACAAGGCTTTGTCGTAGCTGATGCTGATTTATCTTATGAACGCCGCCTCGCGGGAAGTAATAATGAAGGTTTGGCGACTTATCGAGAATTAATGAGTCACCTTTCCACCAAAACCCGTCCTGATGGCGGTGCTTTAGTTTCAATTTTAGAAGGTTGGATTAATAAAATCCAACAAGAAGTTGCCAAAGAAACTAATATGCGTCCCAACGACGAAGGTTTTGATGACCAAGTAGAAGCCAAAATCAGAGAAGTTGTGCAGTATATTGAAGACTTAGTTCATGGTTTTGATTTTGGCAATGTGATTATTGCTTATTGGCGTGGTTATCGATTAGATGATGATAATTTAAAAAATGCGGCTTTGCGGTGGTTGCGGGGTGAATTTAGCACCAAAATTGAAGCTAGGTCGGCTTTGGGTGTGCGGGTAATTATTGATGATGAAAGTTGGTACGACTACATTAAATTGTTAGCTAAATTTGTGGCTGAAATTGGTTATAAAGGTTTGTTAATTTTGTTAGATGAAGCGGTAAATTTGTATCAAATATCTACTACTGTTACCCGCGAGAAGAACTATAACAGACTGCTGGCGATGTTTAACGATACCATGCAATGTAAAGCCGAACATCTGGGGATTTTTATTGGTGGTACAACCAAATTTTTAGAAGACCAAAACCGGGGACTATTTGCTGACCAAGCTTGGCGCAGACGTACCAAAGAAAGTCGCTTTGCTACCCAAGCGAATGTTCAGGAATTTTTAGGGCCAGTTATTCGGTTAAACCCCTTGAGTGAGGCTGAAATTTTCACGCTTCTACAACGCCTGAAAGAAATTCATGTAACCCACTATGGCTATGATAAAACGTTGAGCGATCGCAACTTACAAGAATTCTTACAAGAAATCGTTAGCCGCTTAGGTGCAGAAGCCTTACTCACACCCAGCGAAATCATCCGCGACTTTATTAGTGTACTGAATATCTTACATCAAAATCCAAAAATGACATTCAGCGAATTAATTCATGGTTCTCAATTCAAACCTACAGCCGTTGGTAAAAATTCAGCTATTGATGAAGATGACGCAGCAGAATTTAGTTTGTAATCAAAGATAGAAATATACTAAAAACTAAATTGTTGCTATAGCTGTAGAATTCTTCCAAACCTCAACTGTGTTATTAGATTGTGCATGACCTACTAAAGTTTGTCCGTCAAAGCTAAGTGCGATTGAGCTAAATCTTAGCTCACTTGGAAAAGTATAGATATTTTTACCAGTTTGCACATTCCATACCTGAATTGAGCCATCACTACCACTACTAAATAGCATATTTTCATCAGGACTAAACACAAGACTATTGATGAAATCAAGATGAGAATGAAATTGTATATTCTTAAATTTATCTATTGTTTGAACTTGCTTTCCTGTTGCAATTTCCCAAATTTTTATTCCATCGTAACCACCTCCTGCTAAAGTTTCACCATTAGGACTGATAGCAAGTTTATGAACTCGGATATCGCCTTTATTTTCCATTTCTTTTATTATACTGCCTGTATTCAAATTCCAAATAGTTACATTATTAGTAGTTCCATTTCCTCCAATAAAAATTTTACTATCTGGACTAATGACAAAAGATAAAATACAGTCATATTGACCAGTGCGCTGATAAATTTTTCTACCCTTATGCAAATCCCAGATAATAGTTGTGGGACTTCTTCCACTTCCATGAGTTATTAGTTTTGTCATATCAGGACTAATGACGCTACAAATAGCACCTCTGCTTTTTAAAGTGCGAATCTTATTTCCAGTTTCTAAATTCCATATCTGAATTAACCTACCACCACTTACTAAAATTTTATTATCTGTGGATATAGCAACAGATTCGACTGTGTTTGACAGTCCATGTAGAAGCTCATCAGGTGCAAACATCCAAGTTCTAATTAATTTACCTGTGTTGGTATCCCAGACACTTATTTTTTGGTCATCAGCTCCACCTGTTACTAGAGTATTTCCATCTGTGCTAAGTGCGATCGCATTCTGGCGTTGATTAAATTTTATTGTTAATTGGTGTCTAAAAGCTTCATACATATTAATCATTTTTAATTCGACCGGACTAAAATATTGCATTAGGTTTAGATCAAAAACAGCAGATAAACGTAGATAAAAAAGATTTATGATTACAAATCTTTTTTATCTGCGTTTATCGACGGTTTTTCCGCCAAATCTAATGCGCTACTTTAGCCTGCCACGCTAGTAGAAGTAGAAAAGCTACGTTTGAGCATAAACACAGCTAACACAATTCCTAAAATTGCCAGTGCTGTCGTTGGGTAAAAGAAAATTGTATAACTGCCAAAAATATCTCGAATTCTGCCAGCTAACAAAGTTCCACCTAATGCACCTGCGCCGTAAGCCGTGAAAACTAGACCGTAATTTTTGGCATAGTCGGCGGATGAGAACAAAATTAAGGTGGTAGTAGGAGCGATCGCTAACCAGCCACCAAAGGAAAAATAAAATAGGGAAAATGCTACTAAATAAGTAGCGACAGTTCCTTGTCCAGCTTTTAGCATCATCAGCGATGCAATTAATACTAAAGTAAAAGAAACAATTGCTGCTAACTTCGGGCTAAAACGATCAGTAAACCAGCCAAAAAATATTCTTCCTAAAGCATTAAACACAGCAAATAAAGAAACTGTACTTGCGGCTGTGGTTGCATCTAGTTTAATGATTTCTTGAGCTAAAGGGCTAGAAATACCAATGGCCGCCAATCCTGAAAATGTACCGATGGTGTAGCACAGCCACAAACCGTAAAATGCTGGTGTTTGCAACATTGTCTCAGAATTGGTGAGTGCTGTACTTCCCGAAACTGCAACATTGGGATTCCAATCGGCTGGTTTCCAATCTGGAGGCGGTGTTTTTAAAACAGTGGCGATCGCTAAAATAATCAGTGTAAAAATTATACCTAAAATCACAAAAGTTTGCCGCACTCCATAAGCATCAATTAGTGATTTTGCTAAAGGTGCGGTAATTAACGGTGATAACCCAAAACCAATCACAGTTAAACCCACTGCAATACCTTTTTTATCAGGAAACCACTTAGCAATTACAGCTAACGGTACACCATAAACTATACCGACACCCGCACCAGCGATCGCACCATAAGTCACAGTTAATAATTGTAAATTGCCATCCAGACTCGACAAAATATAACCCAGTCCCATAATTACACCACCAACTGAGGTAATCGTCCGAGAACCGAAGCGGTTAATGTAAAAGCCAGTAATGGGCATCAATATGGCAAACATGATCAGCAAAACCGTAAATGGCAACAAACTTTCTGTTGCATTAATATTCAGTAATTTTTCGAGAGGTTTTCTAAAAATACTCCACGAATAAACAGTGCCAAGACAAAGTAAAACAATTGCACCAAGAGGAATTAGCAACCATCTGCCTTTGTCTACGGGCATACCAAAAAGCCGCATATATTACATCTATCCTGTGAAATTATTTTTTCAACAGTATCTCACTTTTTGGTATGGAAAATAATGTGAACCAATACTTCTCAAACTACTTCCTTGGCTGTGCTTAAAAAAACCTAAAAGTCTGGAGATAGATAAAACTAACAGCTAAATTTGTTACAGTTACCTAGCAATCACAGTTAAGTAGTCTGAATGAGTAGCCAAACAGCCCGCACCTACGCTTTTTTATCAATTGCAGCCGCAGTTGTAACTATTGGTTTAAAGTTTGGAGCTTACTTATTAACAGGTTCAGTGGGGCTACTTTCTGATGCTATTGAATCATGTGTAAATTTGCTGGCGGCACTAGTAGCATTATGGGCGTTGACTTATGCAGCTAAACCCGCCGATGCCGAACATACCTTTGGACATTCTAAAGCTGAGTATTTTTCGAGTGGTGCTGAAGGTGCATTGATTGTTGTGGCAGCTATTAGCATTGCCCTAGAAGCTTGGGGACGCTTGCAACATCCCGAACCACTGACTCAACTGGGCTTAGGGCTAGTGTTGTCATTATTAGCTACAGTAGTCAACGGTGTGGTGGCTGTTGTCTTACTCAAAGCCGGCAAACGCTTACGTTCAATTACCTTGCGAGCAGATGCTCACCACCTACTAACTGATGTGTGGACTTCTGGTGGTGTGATACTCGGAATTGTTCTGGTGCAGGTAACAGGTTGGTTGGTACTTGACCCCATCATTGCCCTATTGGTAGCAGTTAATATTATTTGGGCAGGATTTAATTTACTGCGGGAAACCTTTTCTGGGCTACTAGACACGGCTTTACCAAAAGAAGAACAAGAAATTATCCGGCAGATATTTAGTGAATACGAACATCAAAATATTCAGTTTCATGCTATGCGCTCTCGGTTAGCAGGAACCCGTCGTTTTATTTCCTTTCACGTATTAGTACCAGGAACTTGGACAGTACGCCAAGGACATGATTTATGTGAAGAGATTGAATTGAAGATTATTCAAGCATTACCAGGAAGTAGCATTATTACTCACCTTGAGCCTGTAGAAGATCCTGCATCTTGGAATGATTTGGAATTAGAGCGTCTGAGTCAGCAGTAATATTCGCCGTGAGCGTCAGCCGAACGGTGTAGGAGTATCAGGGTTTTGGTGCTTGTAATCAGGCAATCAGCCATAAGTAGTATGAAAAAACTGAAATGTCGTTAATTTTTCTATCTTACGGTACAAGACATCTCAACAAAAAATAATGCACATTAAAAGTAGTGCGAAAATTCTCAACTGACGATTAATATTTGATTTCTGGAAAAAAGTATAACCGAAAAATACTTTTGCCTACCCTCTACTCTCCACTGACACAGATAATTTCACGAAACAAAATAGATTACTGTAGGAGATGAATTATTATGGCACTACAAAATGCTGCAAGATTTTTTAAGGCAGTCAAAGCAGATCAAGCATTCCAACAAAAACTCAGAGCTACAGCCAATCCTGAAGCATTTGTCAAAATGGCTCAAGAACGTGGCTATGATTTCACAGTCGCAGAATTAGAGGCTGAGATTGATAATTTATCACCAGAAGACTTAGCTGCTATTGTGAATCCAGGCTGGGGGCCAAGACGGCACATCAATCCCAGATAATTCTGGAAATAATGGGCAAAAAGCCTATACAAAGACATAAAGATAGATCACATAGGCTTTTTGTCTTTGATTTATGATGCTAAACGTGCCTGTGCTAAATCACGTATCAACAAAGTCTTAGAATTAATGTAATCTGTCAAATTCAGAGTTTCTTCGTAATTCAGGACTTTGTTGCTTTCAATCTGTCCTAACAACAACTTAACCAAGTCTTTGTCATTAAGCCCAAGAAGAGTACTGCTTTGGGTTTGTTCCACCACAGCCCAAAACTGACGTAATATTTTGGAGTTGACAACGCACATCTTCATTACCATCGCTCCTGGCTGAAATGAACTCAAATCAGTGCTGACACAATCTAAAGAAAATCTTAAATTATGGGGGTTGATAGAATCTCATATATTACAAAAACTTATTAATTATATTTAGATTTACATATTAAACAAAATTTATTCATTAAAACCTTCCTCTTTCGTGAGTACAAGTTACCAATGACTCATGACACTGGGTGAACGAAATTTTGTGTGGGATTTCTAGCTAAGTATCCAAAAAATTACCCTCCATACCCCCCACACCTCCCACACCTCCCACACCCCCCACACCTCCCACACCCCCCACACCTCCCACACTCCCCACACCTCCCACACCCCCCACACTCCCCACACCTCCCACACCTCCCACACCTTTTTTCTCTCACCCCATTACACCCCTAAGCCCTTACACCCAGTTTTCACAGACATATTTGTGCGTCAGTGCTGGATTTATCCTCCTATATTGGTAGACGAGTCATACTTGTAACCGATGGCAAAGACTCCCAAAAACTGGTCAAATACAAGTAGTGTGACCCATACCGGAGTAATGACAGACCGCGTTTTAATTCTTGGAGGCAGGGGGCGAATTGGTAGCAGTGTCGCGCAGGACATTGCTAACCATACGCAAGCTAAAATTACCATCACTGGGCGTACTCCAGAGAAGGGAAGCTTGCCTTTGGCACAACGACAGCAGTATTTAGCTTTAGACTTGGCAGAAGTTGATAAACTACGAGAAGCGATCGCTAATTCTGATTTAGTTATTCACTGTGCTGGCCCGTTTCACTACCGCGATGCCAATGTTCTGAAACTTTGTATTGAACAAGGCGTTAACTATATAGATGTGAGTGACCACCGTTCTTTTACCAGCAAAGCTTTAAGTTATCACGAAGATGCTGTTGCGGCTGGGGTGACAGCAGTAATTAATACAGGCATATTCCCTGGTATGTCTAACAGTTTGGTGCGTCAGGGAGTAGAACAATTTGATGAAGCAGAAACAATCAAGCTCTATTATTTAGTTGCAGGTTCTGGTGGTGCTGGTATCACAGTTATGCGAACAACTTTTTTAGGCTTGCAGCATCCTTTTGAAGCGTGGATAGATGGTAAATGGCAGCAAGTCAACCCTTATAGTGAAAGAGAAATTATTAACTTTCCTCGCTATCAACGTAATGGAGTTTACTGGTTTGATATGCCAGAAACTTTCACATTGCCCTATGCCTTTCCTACTGTTAAAAATGTAATTACTAAGTTTGGCTCATTTCCAGATTACTATAATCATCTGACCTGGATAGCAGCACATATTTTTCCTCAGTGGTTAATGCAGCGTCATGGCATGATTGAATTTTTATCTCATGTCAGCCATAAAATGACAGATTTTACTAATCGTTTTAGCGGTATTGGTGTAGCAGTCAAATCAGAAGTTACAGGCAAAAAAAATGGTTCAACAGGTGTTTACACTTCTACTGTGCTGCACGATAATGCTACGGTAGCAACTGGCTGTGGTACAGGTACGGTTGCTCAATTAATTCTTGAAGGTAAACTGAATAAACCAGGAGTTTTACCTGTAGAAAATGCCTTACCAACAGATTTATTTGCTCAAGTCATGGACAGTCGAGGCATTAAAATTGAACATACCTTTTTCAACTCCCCTGAACAGGTTATCAGTTCTCGCGGTCAAGATTAAGACATATTAACAGGATAAAAGCTTGTAACCCTATCACCTGTCCCCTGTAACCTATCCCTAATATCTTCAATGGAAAAACCCCACGGGTGCTGTGGGGTTATTTGATTAGGGTCTCTTGTTATAGTACTAAAGTACTATGCGTAAGTAAAATTTGCAAATACTTTCTTTTTCTTATACCATTTCGTCGAAATCTTGATATTGTTTACACAGTCTGCTTGTCTAGAAATTTATCACATAGCAAGTGAAACCATGTAATTTACCAAGCAAACTATGTGATGTCCTTCTTTACTCAAATTCATCAATGGTAGAAGCAGGTAGCGGTTTTGTCTGTTTAGCAATATGAGCCTCATACCAATTCATTAAAGGAGTTGCACTAATGCCATGTAGAATTACTGATACCACGATAGTTGTATAGGTTATCCAGGCAATTTGTTCAGCAACTTCTCCCTTTAGACCATTGCCAAAAGCATAAGCCAGATAATAGAGGGAACCAACTCCACGAATTCCAAACCAACCAAACAGCCAACGAGTTCCAGGATGTAGATAATAGCGATGGGAACTCAATGGATGTTTACTAATTGTGCTGATCCACGCACCTAAAGGTCGGATCAAGAAGAACAAGAAAATAATTACAACTAAAGATTGCCAAGCATAATCAACCATAGGCTTGAATAGTAGAATTGAGCCTAATAATAAAATTGTGCCAACTTCTAACAGCTTTTCTAATTGCTCGATAAATTCTAATTGAGCTAATGGTTTTTCTGGATTGTGATAACTGCGTTGTACTACTAAGCCAGCAACAAATACTGCCAGAAAACCATAGCCATTAACAAATTCTGTTAAAGAATAAGTCAGCAAAATGATACTAATGCCAACAAAATCTTCCATTAATTTGTCAGCCGAACGACGCTTTTGAATATGTTGATCGAACCAGACTATAATTTTAGGAACTAAAATCCCCATGAATATTGCTGCTGCGATCGCCCAAAATATATCTATCACTATCCATTGTTTAAACCAATTGTTCCAGTTATCATCTTTTAAAGCATAAATACCAAAATAAACAAAGGGAAAAGCTAAGGCATCATTTAAACCACCTTCGGAAGTTAAACCAAAACGTAACTCATCTCTATCATTAGTATCAGTAAGTTGTACTTCTGAAGCTAATACAGGGTCAGTAGGTGCTAAAATAGCTCCTAGTAAGATAGCTTCTCCCCAATTCATCCCTAAAAATAATTTGCCCACAGCCGCCAAGCTAAAAATTGAAATTGGCATTAATATTCCAATCAGGCGAGATGTAATTCCCCAAACTCGCAAATTTAGTGGACTAATGATTTTTAATCCACAACTAAACACCGAAATAATCACAACAAATTCTGTCAGCCTTTCTAGTAATTCCGCGTTGAATACATCATCTCGACGTAATTGAATTAAACCTAAACCATAAGGGCCAAGAAAAATCCCAACCAATAGGTAGATAAGTGCAAAAGATAAAGGTAAGCGGGTAATCCAACCAGATGCTAATGTAACTACCAGTAAAACTAGTCCAATCAAAAACAAGTCGATAATATAAATATCAAACATGGAAATTAGTATAAAAAATCATATCAACTTGCTAGTTTAGTTGTATTATTTCTAGCAATAAATCACCTATAGATAGATTTCAGGAAGAAATAGTCCGGTAATTAATACCGTTCTTAAGTTAGTGAAAATAGCAGTACCAGGAATATTAGTGATGCAACTCCCTGACAGTCCCAAAATCCCCAAATTCATGCAGTTATTACAATGGATTTATCAGCCATTGCAATTAATGGAAAATTCTGCCAAAGTACATGGTGACTGTTTTACATTATGGCTAACCAACAAACAGCCAATGGTGTTTTTAAGTCATCCACAAGCAATTCAACAATTATTTACAGAAAACCTCAGTAATTTAGATTCTAGAGGTTCTGCTCAAGTTTTGCAGCCTTTGTTGGGCGAAAATTCTTTAATATTACTATCTGGTACATCTCACCAACGCCAGCGTAAGTTATTAACGCCGCCTTTTCATGGCGATCGGATGAAAGCCTACGGTAATATCATCGCCGACATTACCAAAGAAGTCATCAGTCAATGGAAATTTGACCAAGCATTTTCTGTCCGCGATTCTATGCAAGAAATCTCTCTGAGAGTGATTTTGCAAGCTGTATTCGGAATAACTGAAGGAGAACGTTATACTCAATTACAAAAACTCTTGGCTTCCATACTAGATTTAAGTGGTTCTAATTTACGTGCCACAATATCTTTTTTGCCAATAATGCAAGTAGATTTAGGTTCATGGAGTCCTTGGGGCATTTTTTTGCGTCAAAGAGAACAAATTGACCAACTACTGTATGCAGAGATTCAAGAACGCAGAAATCATCCCGAATCTTCTGGGAACGACATTTTATCTTTAATGATGTCAGCGCGAGATGAAAACGGCGAACCTATGACCGATGTAGAGTTACGTGATGAGTTGATGACTCTGCTAGTTGCTGGTCATGAAACCACAGCCTCAGCCTTAACTTGGGCATTGTACTGGATTCATCGCCAACCACAAATACGTGAAAAGCTTTTATCTGAGTTAGATAGTTTCGGAAACAATGCAGCTTTAGAAGAAATTACTCGTCTACCTTATCTAACAGCAGTTTGCCAAGAAACTTTACGGATTTATCCCATTGCGATGATTACTATCCCCCGGATTGTGAAACAACCTATAGAAATCATGAATCGTCAATTTGACCCAGGAACATTACTCGTAGGTTGTATTTATTTAACTCATCGCCGTTCAGATTTGTATGCAGAACCACAACAGTTCAAACCAGAAAGATTTTTAGAAAGGCAATATTCTTTATATGAATATTTACCTTTTGGTGGAAGTAATCGTCGTTGCTTAGGTATGGCATTTGCCTTATTTGAAATGAAACTGGTACTAGCAACGGTACTATCCCATGTAGATTTAGCATTAGTAGACGACTCTAGCGTTAAACCAATACGTCGCGGCGTTACCCTAGCACCTTCCAATGGCAAGTGGATGATTGCAACTGGACTGCGACAAAAAGCCGAGACTCCTATTAAAGTGTAGTTATGAAAATGGCGATCGTTTAGCTTATAGATTCATAAACAAAAAAGCCCCCTTTCTTAAGAAAGGGGGCTTTTTTGACTAAAAAGAGACCTGGCGCCGAGCAATTGTGGCAGGAGGCGACCCTCCAACTATCGTAGCCGCAGCAGCGTTTCACCTCTGAGTTCGGGATGTATCAGTGTGGTTCCACCGCGC